>CAYMYT010000057.1:0-3393 GCA_964394755.1 uncultured archaeon | reverse complement strand
AATCCACAAGACCTTTCTGTACATCTTTAATAAAGCAACCATTGATATGCACTGTAGTTACAAGTGACTTTACCTTTATTTTGTAATCATTCTTCATAGCCATTTTTTCTTTAAAATAATGATGATCAGGATTTTCAGGATCTTTTATTTCATCTCCCCATATATGCTGCAGTGTAAAAATATCTTTTGAAATGTCGTTAATTTTTTCATTAAGCGTGAAAATGCCTGTAAATATAGCATTAAGCTCTGGTATCATATTATTAGCTTCTTCAAGAGTAAAAATGCGATACATGAATAAGAATTATCTCTAGGGGTATATTAAGCTTACGATAGTGTAAAATGCAACTTTGACATTAGGTTAGAGACCTTTATCTATCTATTATTTCTCATAAGAATCAGAACAACAACAACTGCAATTATAAACAACCCTAATGCATATCCAAACATATTCTGTACACCCACCAAATCAGCAGTGATTCCAAAAACAAATACTAAGCATGCAGTAAACAATCCCTCAGAAAGACTCGACACAGACAAAATTGTTGTTCTATTTTCCGACTTAATGTTCTTGTTGATTTCATCCTCTAGTATTATTCTATTGAAACCCTCTGATAAACTCAGAAGCAGTACAGCCAATATGATGATTAATCCAGTTCCAAAAGAAAAACCCAGGAAGCTTATTATTATCCCAATAATTCCTATGAACATTAGTTTTTCTAGGGTAAAATATTTTTCCAGTCGGTGAGTGATTGAACCGCCAAAACCCATGATCCCACGCATGAAAGCGTAAACAACTCCAAAATATATTATCTGTAATCCCGATATTTGCAGAAGCGGCTGTGTGAACTCAGAACTAAAAAAGACAAAAGATGCAGTGAGCACGGTAAGAATGATAGCACAAAATAATTTTTTACTGAATCTAATTTCTTTTAGTGCTTCTAGAAATTTGGTGTTGTACATCGCTAGCGTTACTTTCGCTTTTTTACTGAGTTGTGGCTCAATAAAAAATAGTGCAGTCACAAGAGAAGCTATAAAAAATCCGATACCAATAAGAAATGGCAGCTTTACATTAATAATATAAATTGCAGGAATTGCCAAAAGTACTAACGCATTGATTACATGTGAATACAACAAAACTCTTCCATTAAATTTTTTAAATTCAGCAGTTCTCTTAAGTTTTCTTAGTGTATCGTATAACAATGCATTTCTTGTTCCAGTTATGAATGCGCTTCCAATCCCATACATAATGCTTGCTAACAAAAACCAAATAAATGAATTGCCTATGAAATAGAAAAGCATTGTTAGAATACCAAAAACCGAATGTATGATTAAAGATATCTTTTTTCCATGAACATCAGCAAAAATTCCCCATGGACTTCTGTGATCATCTGTACTATATACATCACTGATGCCAGTATTCCAATTTCTGTAAAACTAAGATTATTGAGAAGAAAGTATAGGATAATAATGGGCATCGAAACCCTCTTAATAAAAATACTGTAGAGGTACAGAAGTGGAATGTTGCGGTAATAGTGATTCATCATAAAATAATTCTTACCTTGCGTATTAAAGAGAACAATGTCAATTCTAGTCATCCAAGAAAAGATTTTTAGCAATATTTTCTTGGATTCCTACTAGCAAAACCATAAAAAGATGGTTTTGCTATAATAGATATGGGTACATCGATTGAAATTAATGATACTTTACAGATAACAACTGAACAAGGGTTTCCTAAAGAGTTGGTTCTTGAAAAGCACATCAAAAAACTACTTACAGCAAAAGATTTTGAAGGAAAAACTTTTGAGTTCAAGAAACCTGCTATTAGACTATACCAATCCCCACCAATCCGCAACTTTCTGGTGCACAATATCAATGGTAAATGGATTTACTGGGGACTTATACATATAATTGAAACTAAGCATGATAATATACAGAAGACTACTTCTGGGAAATTCAAGATAATTTACATTTACACTCCTGAAGAAATGAAAATAGCTCATAAGCTGATAGACAGAAATAAAGAAACAAACTACTTTGAACACACCTAAAAATACTAAATTCTATTAATATAAATATTTTGGCTTCAAGTAAAATGAATAGTTGAAAGAGTAGTTATAATACAAGGTTCTCCAAGTGATGATGCCTATGCAAGCAAAATAGAAGAGGGAGTCAAGTCTTATGGTATACGTGTAGAAAGAAGAACTGCATCTGCTCATAGAACTTCTTCTCACTTAGATTCAATTTAAGCCAATATTCTTCAGATAAAGACAAAACAGTTTTTATAACTGTTGCTGGCCTGTCAGATGCCCTATCAGGAAGAGTTGGTGCTGATTATTCTGGTCGTGTTGTTGCAGCGCCTCCAGATGCCAAGCAATTCGGATCAATGAAAATATTTTCTTCAACCCGAACCCCAAGCGGCATACATGTAAAGTATGCACAAAATCCACAAGAGGCAGCTGTGGTAGCTAATCATCTTCTAAAGACTTATGATTGGTCACAAGTTGCAGAACAAAATAGGCAAGCTGAAAAAAGACGAGTAGATACTATAATACATGATGCGCAACAGCAGGGTTTTGAAGAACCTATTAAACCGTACACTGCTTTCAGAAGAGGCAAAACAAGAGATGTTTATGACCGTGGTGACGGTACATTATCAATAGTAGCTACTGATAGAGTCTCTGCATTTGATCAGAACATGCATGAAAAAATTCCAGGAAAGGGTGATGCCTTAACAGAATTATCAGAATACTGGTTTAAACTAACCGATAGTATTATTCCAAATCATTTTATAGAGCGCACTGATAAAAATGAAATACGCGTGCAGAAAGCAACAAGAATCGATGTAGAGTGTGTCATCCGCGGTTATATCTATGGTTCTCTCTTTAGAGATTATGAAAAAGGTAAAAGAGAATTATACGATATCAAATTACCTGATGGTTTGCAGCGCGCTGAGAAATTCAAAGAGCCTATATTCACCCCAACCACTAAAGCCGATATTGGACATGATGAAGAACTTAGAAAGCAGCAAGCTATAGAAATGCATTTGGTCAGAGATGAAAAAGAATGGGACACTT
Organism: uncultured archaeon; assembly: GCA_964394755.1. Classification (GTDB taxonomy): domain Archaea; phylum Aenigmatarchaeota; class Aenigmatarchaeia; order GW2011-AR5; family GW2011-AR5; genus CAYMYT01. The sequence goes on along the minus strand of CAYMYT010000057.1, from coordinate 319 downwards.
TATATGAAGCTACTCATAAATTATACGAATTCTATACCGAACATGCACTCAAAAAAGGAATAATAATACCTGACTTCAAAGTCGAATTTGGTAGATTAAAAAATGGTGACCTAATACAGATTGATGAACCACCAAATCATGATTCTGCAAGATTGTGGTTAACAGAATTCTATAAAGTAGGACAAAGACAGGAAGGACATGCCTTTGACAAAGAATATCTCAGGGATACGTTAAGCCGTGGTTATAACTATAAAGGCGATGGTGCACCACCTAACTTGCCACCTCAGGTAGTTGACCAGATCTCAAAAAGGTGTACAGG
>CAYMYT010000056.1:331-5270 GCA_964394755.1 uncultured archaeon | reverse complement strand
TCAAAATCTTATCATATATTAAAGCTGCTATTATTGCGCCTATTATTGGTCCTATCCAATATACGAGGTGATTTGCCCAATAACCAGATGCAATCGCAGGGCCAAACGCACGTGCAGGATTCATTGCAGCACCTGTCAGTGCACCACCCACTAGTATGTCAAATATTAGAACAGAACCAATTGCTATTCCAGCCATGCTATTATTTCCACGTTTATCAACAGCTACGCCGAATATAGTCAAAACTAAAAAGAAAGTAAGTATAGTTTCTATAAGAATACCATTTAGAGGACTTACACTTGATGCCAATTGTGTTACACCAAGATATAGCCCAGGATTATCTAAGAATATCAAACGTAACGCAAAACCAGCAGCAGCTGCGCCTACCAACTGAGAAACAATGTAACCCAGTGCTAATTTTGCTGGCAATCTTTTTGTTACCAAAAATGCAATGCTTACAGCCGGATTTATATGAGCTCCTGAAATATGGCCTAGAGCATAGATCATAGCCATTAGCACAAACCCGTGTGCAAGCGCCACTCCAACATTACCAGCATTTGCAAGAACAGAACCAGCTCCTATAAAAACAAGGGCAAATGTTCCAATAGCTTCTGCAACTGCATAACGCATATTATTACCTAGAAAGAAAGCTTTTAATTTAGATATAAACCCCTACAGCAAATCCAATTAAGTATCCTGCAAGCGCTGCTGCCATCCCAACAGCAGCCATTTCTATACCGCTCCTTATAGGCTTTCCAATAGTCATTTTAGCCTTTGCAAAACCTCCTGCAAAAAGAACTGCAATAGATATTATGAAAGACCAGATAACTGCCTGCTGTATATTAAAAAATAGAAACGGTACAAGTGGTACTAAAGAGCCTATGAGGGCTGCTGCACCAACTATTACCGCACTTCTTAAAGCAGTAGATGATGGCGGCATTAGATTAAGCTCTTCCTTCATCATGATGTCAATCCACAATTTTTTATTGGATGTTATCTTCTTCACTATACTATTTAGAAGTCCACCACGAAAGCCTTTCTTGTAATAAATATCCCTTATCTCCTTCCTCTCTGTATCAGGTACTTCCTCAATTTCTCGTTTCTCACGCTCAAGCTCGCTCTGATAAAAATCATGGTATGCCTTCGATGAGGTATACGCAACAGCAAGCATTGATATGGATTCTGCAAATGCAGCAACCAAACCTGCTATTAAGACAAGCCTTACATCTGATGTAGCAGTTGCCACACCAAGTATTATACCTAGTACATTAACTAAGCCATCCTGGCCACCAAGAATAACATCCTTAATTTCAAGACCAGCAAGATTGTGCTCTTCCACGTATATATTTAGATTATGTAGAATAAAAACACTTCTGGATTATATTAAACATGAAAGTTTTGGGTATTGACGAAGCAGGTCGTGGAGCAGTAATTGGCCCTTTAGTGATGTGCGCCTATGTTATTGACATCAAAAACAATACAAAACTTCATAAATTAGGTGTAAAGGATTCAAAGCTTCTTAGCCCGAAAAAGCGAGAGGAGCTATTTCCAAAATTGCAGAAGATTGCTGACCACATCTCTGTAGTAAGTATATCTGCCCAAGAAATAGATAGTCTTCGTACAGTATCTAATCTAAACAAAATTGAATTAGGTCACATACATCAACTAATAAATACCATTAAACCTGACATAGCAATAGTTGATAGCCTTGAACAGGAAAAACGTTTCAAACAAAAAATTTTGGATGGCTTAGACCCAAAAATGAATGTAAGGCTTGTTGCTGAGAATTTTGCTGATAAGAAATATTTAGAGGTAGGTGCAGCATCAATAATAGCAAAGGTGAATCGTGACCACGACGTTAAACACCTTAATGCAGGCTCAGGATACCCTGCTGATGAACGTACAATTAAATTCTTAAAGGACTGGATCAAAGTAAATAAGTCCTGGCCACCTTTTGTGCGCAGTTCATGGGTTACTGCACAAAGCATGTTAAAAGAAAAAAATCAGTTTAAGTTAAAGGATTTCACAGATTGAGTTTAGATGGGAATTAATAATATTGGAGTTAAAATATGAATACAGTTGATATGAAGAAAAAAGTAATGGAATACTTAGATGTTGATCTCAGATCAACCTTGGTTTATGCAGTAGCAGGTGTGATCTTAGGCTACACATCATTCATAATAAACCAACCAAAAATCAGCATTATACTCTCTCTAACAGTAATTCTTGCACTTCGTGTCCTAATAAAAACAGTATGGAAAATTAAACAGCCTCCTAAATGGTGGCTTGGCAACGGCATAATCATTTACATTTTTATATGGCTAATAGTCTGGACTATATTTTATAACATTAGGCTATTAGGATGAGGAAAATGCTATGCTCAGAACGCATTATTCAAATAATATAACAGATAAACTTGAAGATAAATCCGTAACAGTTGCAGGTTGGGTGAAACGCATTAGGGATATCGGAAAGCTGATATTCATTATAATACAAGATGGTCATGGTGAAATTCAAATAACTGCAAAGCATGGAGAACCCTCGTTCAAAGAACTGAAAGAAGTAGGAAACGAATGGGTTCTTTCTGTTCAGGGTGTTGTCAAAAAAAATAAGCAGGCTCCAGGCGGCTACGAACTAATTCCTACGAATGTTACTATAGTGAATAAGGCATCAACACCACTTCCGCTGGATATACATGGAAAAGTAGAATCTGAATTAGAAACCAGATTAAATCACCGATATATTGATCTTCGAACACCAGAAGTCAGATCAATCTTCCGTATCAAGGATGTTATCCAAACAAACTTCATGAAATATTTGGATGAGCAAGGTTTTCTTACAATCAATCCGCCTATTATAGTTGCAGCTGCAACAGAAAGTGGTGCTGCCCTATTTCCAATATCCTACTTTGATAAAGAAGCATTCCTTGCACAGAGCCCCCAATTATACAAGCAAATGGTTATGGCAGGCGGCCTAGACAAAGTATGTATGATAACACCTGCATTCAGAGCAGAAGAACATGATACCACGAGGCACCTCAATGAAGTAACCCAAATGGATATAGAAGTCGCATTTGTAGAAAGTGAGGACGAAGTAATAAAATATCTTGAAGATGTCATAAATTACATATGCAAGGCTGTCATCGATGAGTGCAGTGAAGAATTACAGATTCTCAAACATGAAATCAATACCACTAAAATAAAGAGAATCGAGTATGATGACGTTCTCAAAATTCTAAAGAAAGACGGCATAAAAATAGAATGGGGATCAGACATTACTCCAGAAGCAGAAAGGGCAATAAGCAAGAATGGTCCTGTTATTGTTACGAAATGGCCTCTAGATATACGTGCATTCTATTCAATGCCCAACGGTAAATACTGTCGGGCATTTGACCTTATCATGGGAGGCATTGAAATTTGCAGTGGAGCACAACGAATTCATGATGTTGGCCAATTGACAAAAGAGATGAAGCGTAGAAAGATGAATCCTGCTAATTTTGAATTCTATTTGGATGCTTTTCGATACGGAATGCCTCCTCATGCTGGATGGAGCATTGGTTTAGAAAGATTAACGATGGCACTGACAGGCCGCAAAAATATTAGGGAAGTTACACTCTATCCAAGAACAAGAACAAGACTTACGCCGTAAGTAAACATACTAAATTCAGAATTCTTATTAGAAATTAAATTGATATCCATTTGTCTTAATTTCTTTGATTGCAAACTTATATCCATTATATTTTCCAGATAGTTGAATAGGCTCTCTATCACCATCTAAGATTTCAGCTTTGATTAATGCTGCAGTTTCTGTGATTTCTCTAAAATCACGAGATTCTACATAAGCTAAAACACGTTTTCCATCCTTATCTAAAACAGTAGCCAAATAGCTTTCTGACGTGCTGCTATTGAATATCTCAACACTAATTGGAACACCCTTGATTGTTGCATATTCTTGCCTTTTACTGCTTTCTAATCTATTTTCACAACCAATTAAAGATAAAGTCAATGCTCCAGCTGCTAGTACATTTCGAAATGACATATAAAAAGTGTAATACGAATCCTTATAAAACTTTGGTTCCTTTTAACATGTACAAGTATAACTATAAATATATTTCAGGCAAGTATCATCATATCTCCCTAATATATTCGAAGGAAGATGTGATCTCGAATACATCTTTAATGATCAAAGATGTATATGTCTAACATCTTTGTCATCTTCAGAAGCCTCAGAGGCTTCTGCAAGATATATTTATGGATGTATTCAAGATAAAAGGTGATGAAAATGCCAACAATCAAAGAAATCGGAAAGCACGAGACAAGTTATGTTATAATATCCAAGGATGAATATGATAGCATGCAAGCAACTATAGAGGTGCTTAGCGACAATGAATTATTAGAACAGATATGTAAAAGCAAGGAAGATATAAAAAAGGCTAAGACCAAAAAATGGGATGAATTTTCTAAAGAGCTATAAGTTTTTGGTCTCGTCCTTGTGTTTGAATCCTGTTATGTAAACGATTTTCTTATCAAAATCAATCTCGTAGTACACTCGCCATCTGTTTTCAAAACGAATTTCCCAAGTTCCGTCTAACGGCCATCTCAGAGGTTTACCGTAAACTTCTGGTGCTTCCTTGAGCTTCTGAACTCTGTTGTCAAATCTCGGCTTCAGGCTTTTGTCAAGCTTTTTCTTTAATTCTTTCTGTGCAGTTTCAGTAATGAAGAGCTCAAATACCATGATAAAATCATGAAGCTAGAATCTTTTATATCCAAAAAAAGTAATTTACTTTATAGCAAAGCCAGAAAAATGCACTATTTATTCTCTGGCTTTGCTTTAATCAGTCCATGTCTTTTTGCAATTCCTTTTTTTATTTCATGACCTATTTTCTCTGCCTCACTATCCGTTAGCTCACTTTTTGAAAGCAAATTATCCATGAGTTCAAGT
>CAYMYT010000056.1:0-321 GCA_964394755.1 uncultured archaeon | reverse complement strand
GTTCAAGTTTTCTTGCCTTTTCCCATATTGCTTGTCTAGAAACATGTTATTTCCTCTAAATAATTACATTTACTATAGTTTTAAATATTTTAAACCTGTAATTTTTATATGAGTGTTATAACATTTTTAAACGATCAACTATCAAGATTTCTAAAATCAGAACAATCAGACCATAATATCAAATTTTTACCGGTTGGGGTTCGTACTACACTGGAAGTTACTATAGAAGATTTAGATGATTTTTTGAGTAATGATTACCGAGATAATGGACCAGACGGCTACATCGGAAAATCATTGGAAGCTACAAAAAAATTTTACTCA
>CAYMYT010000055.1:0-5361 GCA_964394755.1 uncultured archaeon | reverse complement strand
CATATAATCACATATATTATTACTCCTGCATACTATATAAAGATTTCGCTACTCTAAAGTGACTATTTTTGACCATGCTAAAGGCATGGTCAAAAATCAAATCTTCCCATAAAAATACAGGGAAGATCTGATAATATCAGAAAGCCACCTGTTTCTTGGGATGTGCAGAGACCTTCTTTTCTAAAGAAGGGATCTGCTAAGATATTACTTGGCGTTGAAGTAGTCACCATCACTCATGTTCGAAGCTATGCTAGAGTATTCTCCACGACCACCTAGTATTGTCATATACTTTCTTGGTCCAAAGAATCCTGCATGCTTCCCATGTAAAGGTGCTCCCGCGACAATAGCGTTTGTATAGTAATCCCTAAGGAAAAATCCGTCTTTGGTCTGTACAGGTATAAGATGAAGATACTCATCACCCTCATTTTTAGGTGAACTTTTACTTCTAGCATACATTTCTCTATCAATATCAGCCTTTAACTTCCATCCTAATGCTTTAAGCTGACCATCACTAGCATCAGCCATTAAGTGAAAAGGAAAATCTTTTGAAACATATTGACCATATTTATTCAAAGTGTCTGACATCCATGCATCAAATTTCTGTCTGTAACCAGAATCTTGAGAATTAAAGCGATAGCTCTTTTTTGAAGCTTCTGAATGACAATTACTGCAATACATCTTAATCACCATCGCACTTTTCTTTTACCAGTACTTAACTATTTCCTGTCTTGAAAATCCAATTATGCTCTTATTTTATTACCTATTTCCTTATTTTACAAGGAATAAAAGTAAGTAATAAAATATAAAAGTAAGCTTTCAGATATAGAAATCCATAAATATATGGGAAAGTAAGAATGGTAACATGAAAGATGAAATAAAAATTTCTTCAAAAGGTCAGATAGTTCTTCCAAAATATATTAGGATTGCATTAGACTTGCAGCCAGGAGCAAAGATGCTTGTAGCAATAGAAAATAAAAAAATCATTCTGATACCAAAACCTGACAAACCTCTGGTGGAGTTAGAGAGAATGGGACAAGATATTGCGTTAAAGGGTATACGCAAGGAGATTAAAGAGGAATGAGAGTATATCTTGATACATACGTTTTTATGGATGTTCTTTCAGGTAAACCTGAGTTTGTCCAAAAAGCGAAGCAGTACATAGAAAAGGATGGTGAGAAGGTGGTGTCATCCATTCTTTTCGAAGAACTTGCATTCCATGTATCTAGAAAGAATAGGAGTAAAGCTGATGAGATTCTGTTTTATGTGCAAAATCTTCCTATTGAGATCATTAATGTTACGCCTGAAATAGCGCGATTGGCAGGTAGAATACGTGCAAAATATTTTAAGAGAATAGAAAAAAAACTAACGTATTTTGATTGTATACATATCGCTACAGCTATTACTAGTAAATGCGAAAGGTTTGTAACAGGCGATAAAGGTTTTAGAGATGTTAAGGAGATAGAGATGGAAATCTACTGAGTAAGATCCTTTCTTGTAAGAAAGGCTCTTACTATCTTCCAAAGAACATTTGAATAATATTATTTATTAGAGAAAGGATCTTATCTGCAGAAACCTACAAGGTTTCTGAGATCACAAGATGTTACATATTAACATCTTTGATGATCACCTTCCAAAGAACATGTGAAGTAACATTATAAAGTCACCTGTTTCTTGGGGTTCGTCAGGTCTTCCTAATATATTTTTAGGAAGACATGATCTTGAATACGCTTGTACATTAGAGTATTCCAGACAGAGACCTTCTTTTTAAAGAAGGGTTTGCTAACAGTAATTTATATCCTCTTTCTTAATGATTATGATATGGAATACTCAGAAGAAATTTCTCATGCACTACAAAAATCCAAGATACATATATGGGATAATGTTACAGTAGAAAAACACGGGAAAACATATAGCGGAATATTGATGCCAAAATCACAGGGTAAGTCAGATACACTGATAATAAAGCTTGAGAATGGTTACAACATTGGCATTGAATTTGATCATGATACAAAAATTAAGCACGAGGATACAGAAAAAAAGACTCCACAAAGGTCTGGTAAAAAAATTATAGAAAAATTGGGAAAGGATGAGTCAAAACCAACGATATCAATAATTGCAACAGGTGGCACCATTGCATCACGTGTTGATTATCAGAGTGGTGCTGTAAAACCACTGGAAAGTGTCGAGGAAATATTGTCAGCAGTACCAGAGCTTGCCAATATTGCGAACATAAACTACAGAACGCTTTTCCAGTTATCTTCTGAAGACATGGAGGCAGAGCACTGGATAAAGCTTGCACAACACATTAAAAATGAAATCGAGGAATTTGGATCTGATGGAATAATAATTACACAAGGCACCGACACAATCCATTATACAAGTGCAGCCCTTTCCTTTATGCTTCAGGATATCGGAGTACCTGTAATAATAGTTGGGTCACAGCGTTCTTCAGATAGACCAAGTAGTGATGCTGCAATGAACTTAATATGCGCTGCTCATTTCATAAAAAAAACTGACTTTGCTGGTGTTGCGGTATGCATGCATGGTAGTGCAAATGACGATTTTTGTTTTGTACATCCAGGTCTTCATGTTAAGAAAATGCACACTTCAAGAAGGGATGCATTCAAAAGTATTGATGTAGTGCCTTATGCCAAAGTTGACCAAAATGGAACAGTAGAATTTCTAAGTGATTATCAAAAACGTTCTGAAAAAAAGATAAATATTATAGACAGATTTGATAAGAATATTGCATTGATAAAAACTTATCCTGGATTTCGTGGTGAAATGTTGGAAGGTTATCGTGGTATTGTATTAGAAGGCACAGGATTAGGGCATGCACCTATTACTGCAACAGACCAGTTTACTGAGGGTCATCCAAAACTTCTTCAGATAATAAAAAATCTTACAACTAAAGGTACTATTATTGTAATGACATCACAGTGTCCATATGGTAAAGTGAATCTGGACGTTTACTCTATTGGTAGAAAATTGCAGGAAGCAGGTGTAGTTCCGCTGGCAATGACACCAGAAGCAGCTTTCGTGAAATTAGGGTGGTGCCTCGGTCATACGCATGATGCAGAACAGGTCAAAAAAATGCTTCTAACAGATTACTTAGGTGAATTCGCAAAGCGGATAGATACAAGGGCATTTGAGTAGAAATAATATGGATAATATGATAGACTATCACAAGTTAGGTCTTTGTGCAGGCCTTGAAATACATCAGCAGATTGCAAGCAGTACAAAACTATTCTGCAATTGTCCAGTAAATTCTGTAACAAAAGACTCAAAGAATATAGAATTTCCAATAGAGATCAGACGTAAGTTAAGGCCTGTAGCAAGCGAGCTTGGTGAGTATGACACTGCAGTCTTACACGAATTCTTGAAAGACAAAGTTTTTGTCTATAGAGCAAATTCTGAATATTCTTGCTTAGTTGAAGAAGATAATGATCCACCCAAAAGTATCAACAAGGAAGCACTAAAAATTGTACTTCAAGCATGCAAACTGCTTAATTGTGATATTGTCGATGAGATACAAGTAATGAGAAAAATTGTTATTGATGGTAGTTCTGTCTCAGGGTTTCAAAGAACTGTTCTGATAGGTACAAATGGTTTTATAGAGACAAGTTTTGGTAAGTTGGGAATATCTAGTGTATGCCTAGAAGAAGATAGTGCACCATCAATGCAAACTGAGAAAAATTTTGTACAGTATAGATTGGATAGATTAGGCATACCGTTAATAGAGATAGCTACTACACCAGATCTTAGAACACCTGAACATGTTATGGAAGCTGCGCAAAAAATAGGTATGCTATTGAGAAGCCTTAATGTTGTACGCGGCATCGGTTCTATACGCCAAGACGTAAATGTTTCGATAAAAGGCGGTAATCGTGTTGAAATAAAGGGTTTTCAGGAGCTTGAGAAAATATCAAGATTAGTGGAGAATGAAGTTGAAAGGCAGTCTGCACTACTAGAAATCAGGCAAGAACTTGCTAGAAGAGGTATTTCAACTTCAACTTCAATGTCAATAAAAAACGATTGGCAAAATGTGACAGAGCTTCTAAAAAATACGAAAAACAACAGAATCAGACAAGAAATGCAAAATGGTATGGTAATAGCCCTGAAACTGCCTAGATTTGCCGGTCTACTAAAGAAACAATGCGGAGTCAGGACATTTGGACAAGAGCTTGCTGATTATGCTAAGGCCTATGGCTACGGTATAATTCATAGTGATGAAGATCTTCAAAAACATAATCTTACATGGGAATTTATTCAGATCAAAAATCATCTCAAATGTAATGAAAAAGAAAATGATGCTGTTCTTATTATGGCTGGTTCTTCACCAGAAAAAGCAGCTCATGCAATATTTCAAAGAATAAATGAAATATTTCACGGAGTTCCAAAAGAGACGCGTGTTGCAGATAAAGATGGTATAGCTTCACGCTACACAAGACCACTACCTGGCACTGCACGTATGTACCCTGAAACTGATATTCCACCTGTCAGCACAAATATAGAAGTAGAGATACCAAGAACGCTTGCAGAACGTGAATCTGATTTAATGAAATTAGAATTGCCAAAGGAACTAGTATCACAACTCGTAAAGTCTCATGAGATCAAACTTTTTGAGGAGCTTAATTCTGAATATAATGAACCTAAGCTTATTGCATCAACTCTTCTTTCAACAATAAAAGATCTACGCAGGCGAGGTCTTGAAACCGACAAAATAACAAAAGATATATTGCATATAGTATTCGGATCTATCAAATCGAATAAAATCCCAAAGACAGCTCTGCCGCGTTTTCTAGAAGCTGTTGCAAAAGGCGAGAATTATAAGGAAGCCATTAAAAAATTTAGAAGTATGCCATACGATGAACTAAAGAAAATCGTAAAAGATGTTGTTGATAGTAATCTCGACAAAAATGAAAAGGAACTTATGGGCATTGTAATGTCCCGAGTCCAATCCAGAGCAGAAGGAGAAACTATCATAAAAGTATTGAGGGAAATCAAGATTATTTAAACATAGTCAGAGAATATTCTTTATGCTTCATACGATCCTTACAGATCTTACAGGCATAGGTATTGTAGGACTTATTATAAATGTAGTTGTAATTTCAGTTGTCTTAATCATACTCGATAGATTTATTGCCCATGAAATAGCTGTAAAGCACAGTGTCATAATGGCTGCTATCGCATATTTTTTGGCGCCGCTTTCTATGGTATTTCTTTCACAATATGGCATAAGCATTCCATTTGGTCACTACATCATACCTTTGGTTATATGGATCGCATTAGGTGAAATACTGCTAAAATCTGACATGAAGAAAAAGGCAATAGTTGCAGCAGCTGCATTTATAACATATA
>CAYMYT010000054.1:0-5407 GCA_964394755.1 uncultured archaeon | reverse complement strand
CCTTTACATTGATTAGATCAGATGCAAGCTTTCATATTAGCAGCAGGAAACGGAGAAAGATTAAAACCGATTACATCAACACAAAGCAAATGCATGATTCCTATTGCAGGCAAGCCAATACTACATTGGGTAATGAACAGTCTGGATAAAATGGATATACATGTAATAATAAGAAAAGACCAGAAAGATGTAGAAAATTTTCTTAATGGAAAAGCAAAAATAATATATCAGGATAGAGCATTGGGGACAGCGCATGCTGTAATGCAATGTGAACAATATGCCATAAACAATTTTTTGGTGTGCAACGGAGATGACATATTCTTAGATGATTTGAAATCTTTAAAGAGAACAAAGGATTTTGGTATTGCCTGTAAAGAAGTAGATGATACATCCCACTATGGAAGACTTGAATTAAAAAATGGAAATGTTCTAAAAGTATTAGAAAAGGAAAATAATTCTGGAAAAGGGTATGCAAGCTGCGGGGCCTACATATTCGATAGTTCTATATTCAATATTATAAAAAAGGTGAAAAAATCAAAACGAGGGGAATTCGAAATTACTGATGCGATTAATATAATATCAGGTAAAACCCAGATAAAATCTTTTTCTGTAAAGAACTGGCAGCCCATAAATTATCCATGGGATCTCTTGGATGCCAACAAGCTCATTCTCGATAAATATGGATCAACCATAGATGGAGAAGTAAGAAAAGGCGCTGAAATTGAAGAGCCTGTATTCATTGGTGAAGATTCAGTAGTAGGTCCAAACTGCTTTATACGCAAATATTCTTCAATTGGTAAAAATTGTAGAATAGGTAATGCTGTCGAAATAAAGAATTCCATAGTGATGGAAAATAGTTTTGTTTCGCATTTGACGTATGTAGGAGACTCGATCATAGGTAGGAACTGTAATATAGGTGCAGGTACCATATTTGCAAACCTGAGGCTTGATGAAAAGAATATTGGAATGTGTGTAAATGGCAATATGATTGATAGTAAGAGGAAGAAGATGGGTGCTGTTGTAGGTGATAATGTAAAGATGGGTGTTAATACTACTGTGATGCCTGGAAAGAGTATTGCAGCTAATAGAATTATTCAGCCTTGTTTGATGATCAGCAACGATGTAATGTAAAATGATTTTAAGAAAAGAAAATATGATCAGATTAAAAGCACCGATGAGAATAGATTTGGCAGGCGGAACGCTTGACATATATCCACTGTATCTCTTTGAAGGATTTGGACTTACAGTGAATGCTGCAATAAACCTTTATGCAACAGCAGAAGTAGAAAAAAGGTCTGATAGAAAAATAAAAATTTATTCTGAAGATTTAGGTGTTCATTGTGAACTAAATCTAGATCAGAATAAAAATAATATAAAAGTTAATAATGGAAAACTTAGTTTGATTACGCGACTTGTAAAATTTTACCAACCAAATCTGAAGAGTGGTCTCAATATAAAAACTTCAGCAGATGCGCCCAAAGGAAGCGGACTAGGTGGTTCATCTGCAATGGCAATGACTCTAAGCACTGCACTAAATAAATTTTCAGGGAATAGATATTCAGTTAATCAGATTATTGATCTTACATGCAACATTGAAGCGCAGGATATGGGTATACCAGCTGGCAAGCAGGATCATTATGCTGCAAGTCATGGTGGAATTAATGCAATATGGTTTCGTGAGTGCGGAAATCGTGTAGAAAGATTAGAGCCCTCAGCAGATTTCATCAGTGAAATGCAGCAAAAAATAAAACTTATTTATACAGGCCAATCCAGGTTTTCAGGTGCAGGTAATTGGGACATTTTCAAGAGGTATGTTGATGGTGACATAAAAGTAAGAAAGGCGATGAAAGGGATAAAGAAGGCTAGCCTTAAGATGCGGCAGGCTATACTTGATGAAAAAATTAAAGATATTGGTAAAGCACTTTCAATGGAATGGAATAATAGACAGAAACTTTCGCCAATGGTAAGCACTCCATACATAGAGAAGTTAGTAATGGAAAAAAAAGCAAAAGCAAGGGTAAAATTTTGTGGCGCAGGAGGTGGTGGATGTCTTATAGCTATCTTCAGAGATAAGGATTTGATTTTTGATGATAATGGTAATAGCACTAATACTAAACTAATAAATTTTAATTTTGACATGAAAGGATTGATTTGTGAATAGTATTAATACACAATCATACTTTCGTGTGTCTTCTTCTGTGATCAAAGATGTCAGACTTCAGACATCTTTGTCATCTTAGAATACACTGTGTATATTCAGGATCTCATCTTCGCTTAGTAATATTAGGATGCAGATTTCGGAAGTCCTTTATGTTTCCGCAGATAAAATATGACAGCTACAATCAATACAACTACAATCACTCCAACTATCTGGAATATGGTTTCTACTCCTACAAATGGTTTGACTTTGATTACAGGAGGTTTTGGTTCTGGTATTGGTTCTATTTCTTTCTCTTTGATGCAATCTGATGGACAATTTTCCTGAGTCTCACCTAATTCACATATTAAATTACCACAAGCAGGTTCTGTAGGTGCTTTCTGAACACAGTCTGCTGGACATGATAATTCTTCTCCAAATTCGCATATAGAGTTTCCACAAATTTGTTCTGGTTTAGGCTTCTCTGGTTCTAGTTTAGGTTCTGGTTTAACGCAGTCTTGAGGACATTTTGCTTCTTCCCTGATTCCACATATATTATCCCCACAAATATTTCTTTGAGCAGTCACTGCAAACAATGAAAATTTAGGTATTGTAGACTGATAAGTAACCCATTTTTGGCTTTGGCCTACTATTTCAGTTGATAGAGCTTCCCAACTAGCTGTTACCGTATTATATCTTTGAAGAGAAATATCTTCAGATAAAAAACCGTTATCTTTGAGCCAACTAAGCGATACCCTAAAAATTGTATCACTAGACTTTAGAGTTATTTCTTGAGGATTAGTTAATGTAATTTCCATGTATTGATATGCAGTAGAACTATCTTTGTTTAATGCTTGGATAACAAATGAACTTACTGTTGCTTCACTCTGAACAGCAACATCTACTTTAACACTATCTAAATTGCTTTCTGATTTCAGAACTATTTTTTCGATGCTTATTGTTTCATCACTAATTACTACTGCCTTTTGTAATACTGGAGCTTCTACTGGTCCTTCTCCTGCTCCTGCAGCAGCTTCTTTCTTAGGTGGGGGACGGCAATCAAACCCGCAGAATTCTCCAGGATCGCAAAAACCATCTCCACAGAAAGTATCAGAATCCCTGCAAAAGTTGTGAACACAAAATAGTCCAGCACATTCCAAATTGAATTTACACGGTACACCTTCTTTATAAGGTTGAAGTCCTTCTACTATCACTGTACCAGGCAGTGTATTCAAGTGATCATATTCAAAAAAAGCAAAGCCTACAGGGCTTGCTTTGTAAACATTAAGAAATTGGCCATCAGTCCTTACCTGTACACTTTCATTTGGTATGAAATCACCAAGTGTTACATTAATTCGTGTTTTATTTGCAAAAAACTGGAATTTTTTATACAGGTCAGCAAATTCAACTATATAGAAACTTACAGATTCATTATAGGCATATGCAGACATCACAAAGTTGCCAGTATTATTGTAAATTTTAACAAATGTAGGCGTTACTGTTACATTGTTTATGACTGTATCATTATAGATTACGTAGCTTGTATTTAGATCAGTTGTATTCAGAACAACACCCTTTGTAATATTTAGTCCATATGTGAGTGATGTTGTTAATAATACCACTAAAATAATCCGCTGTATCCAAATATCAATCTGAAAACGAAACAAATAATATCACCACTCTTTTTTGCTAACTAACGTGATCCTATACGGCTGCTTACCAACTTTACTGCTGTCTGGCTTGAAGATTCCCATGCAACACCAATTTTTTCAGTACTATACTTAATGAAATTCTGTACACTTGCTTGTTTTGCATTCACTGCTATTGCTGTTCCATCATTGTCTCCGCTTGGAATGAGCCAATCACCTGCATTTACTGCACCTTTTACTTTAACATTTATAAGACCTGTGAATGCAATAGGAACAAAACTGGAATTTGTGTAATCTGACTTCACTACATAGTCGCCTGAAGCTGACATTTCAAATATGTCACCTTTACTTGAACCACCAATGAAGCCTGCCATTGGCCCGCTTACAACTGCGTAGTCTATAGCACTAGAAGTTGCCTTAGTAGCTTTTCCGCCTACTATACCTACGACATCACCACTTGTCAAATTCTCTGCTGCAGTAAGCTTTTGCACCACTTCAGCATAGTCAGTACCATTCGTTACATAAGCGCTTGCATTAACGTTTCCTCTTACATTAAGTACGTAGCCTGATGATGATACCCTAATTCTTTCACTTCCACCTGTACTAACAGCCAATATATCTTCTGCAGGACGGAAGATACCAGTATTTGTGTCAGCAGCTATGTTACCAAAATTAATACCAGGTGTTGTCGCAGAACCTCCTCCAAGTTGAATTTCTTCATTAACCTTGAATTTTCCGGCAAATACACGTACTTCAGTGTTATCAATTCGTAGATTATCCGATCCATCAACTGTAATTCGGAGATCACCAGGACTTGTTGAAAATATTCCTGTGTCAGTGTCACCGAATCTAATGCTTGGCGCTGCAGGACTTCCAGTACCATTAAAGATAATATAATTAGCAAATGTTGTATTTCCAGCTACATGTAGTGATGCTGTTGGTGATGTTGTGCCTATTCCTATACTTGATCCATTCTGGTAGATCTGACTATTATCTACTACTGTTGCATTTGCAAATTTAGGAATGTAACCTGCAGTAACACCTGCTGCTGATAAGTTACCTGTACCGCCTCCACCACCGCCGCCAGTTGCGTCAGTTACGCACTGGATAGTTCCACCAGCCGTAGTACTTAGCACTTGACCGCTTGTACAAATACTATTGCCTAATACAACTGCACCTGTTATATTGGTTGTGCCTGCCACATACAATGTTGCTGTTGGTGATGTTGAATTAATACCTACATTGCCGCCATCATCAAGGAATAGACGTCCGTCTGCTACCAAACTTTCTGCAAAATTCAAGCCTCTACCAATATGGTTAATATGCCATCTTGTTGTTCCAGTTGTATTCTGGAAGCTAATCCATTCACTATCTGCACCAGTTCCTTGTATTGTTAGTCTGCGATCTGCTGCTGTTGCACCTATACCAGTATAACCTGTTGTTCCATTTACAAAGAATGTTCCATTTATATTAATGGCATTACCTGTTGTGGTGCCTGCTACATGCAGTGATGCAGTAGGTGATGCTGTGCCAATACCTGTTCTACCTGATGAATCTATTGTTAAGCGGTCAGAACCGCCTGTTACTAATCTGAGGTTGTCTGCTCCGTTAACGTATATAC
>CAYMYT010000053.1:0-5508 GCA_964394755.1 uncultured archaeon | reverse complement strand
TTAGGAATATCTGATTACAAGTGGTTCTTTACATCTCGCAACCACTAGTCATAGAATAGTGGTATGCTAGATATCAAATACGACATTATATTTTGGGTAATCTATTCTAATTTCACTTATTAAATTCTCTTCTCCTCTATCGAAAAAATATTCTTTCATAAGCATTCTACCAAATTTTCTGGCAAAATTTTAAACTCTGGATTTTCGTTAATAATACCTTTCTTTATCAGAGCAAGTTTGCCTGTATAGTTTGCCCAATACTCTCTTTCAAGTCGTTCTACGACAGATATTGTAGTCCATGGGTCAAGTCCGCGATGCGACAGCCACGTACGCTCAGGTATATCTAACTGTTCTCGTTTTTTTGCATAAATATATAAGAATTTTGACATTATGTCAAAATACTGTTTTGAAACAGGACACCCATCGTTATGTTGCCTATAAGTTGGCATGTTTTTTTCATCAACGCCTACCCGATAGTATAATGGATTTCTATGTTGACTAAACATTGAGTTGATATGCATTTGCTCAAGTGTTTTTTGATACCTTCTATTTTCTAACTTCTCATTTAAGCCTTTTAAATTTCCTAACATAATAATCACACCCTTTCCTTAGCATATTCAAGATAAATCTTGCTTAAATCTTCTGGCAGAATTCCAAATTCTGGAATTTCTTCAACCATCTTTTTCCTTATTTCACTAATTTTATCTCCATACTCTGCATTGTACTCCTTCTGAACACGTTCTATAGCAGACCCATTAGACCATGCGTCAAGTCCGCAGCCAGGCAACCATAATGTTGGTATAAGAGGAATTCCTGCTTGCTTTCGTCTTTCTGCATACATGTCTAAGAATTGTGATATTATATCAAAATATTGCTTTGACACAGAACACTGATCGTTATGTCTCCTATAAACTGGTATATTACTTTCATCAACACCTACACGATAGTATAGTGGATGTTTGTTTTTACCGGACGATCGCTGAGACATTTGCTCAAGTGTTTTTTGATATCTTTTATTTTCTTTATAGTCGTTTACATATTGTTTTAAAATTCCTAACATGATAATCACACCCTTACTATAATTAGAAATATATGTATATAAAGATTTCTATCTTTGTTACCTTTAAATAGTTACAATACTTACTCCAGCATGTTCTTCCTATAAAAGATATAAGTAAGATGATTAAATACTTGATAATGTACAGTGTATTCAAGATGGTAAATACAACTATACAGCTTGATAAGTTAGTTGTCAAAAAACTCAAGGACGTAAAGGAGTACCCTGAACAAAGTTATAATGCACTAATTGATAAAATGATAGACAACTTTAAGATGATCAAGGAAAGAAACCAATACGACAAATTCTTACACCATATACAAAAAGAGAAAATGAAAGAATTGTGGGATAATAAGGAAGATGAGGCATACGAGCATGAATAGTGTTCACTAAAACCATCAGATTACTAAAACCTTTCGTGCATTGGCTCTTTCTCAGTATAGCGCTTCCACATTCTACTAAATTCTGCAGATTTCATTAGGTCTTTCAGGCTGCCTCTGGCTATAATACGACCTTTCTTGAAAACGTATATGGTATCAAAATTTGAAAGAAGATGAAGCCTATGCACTGAGGATATTATTGTCTTACCTTTGAACTTCCTGAATATGCTGTCATATATTGTCACTTCATTCGTAGGATCCACGCTGCTTGTAGGCTCATCGAGAAGAAGTATAGATGATTTCTCAGCTGCCAGTAGACCACGACTGAGTGCCAGTCTTTGTTTCTCGCCTGTGCTTAGATTAACACCCTTCTCTTTTATATGTGAATTAAATTTTTTAGGCAGGTGTATTGCAACCTGTGTAAAGCAAGCCATATCAGTACATTTTTTGATATGCTCAAGCCTATAAGGCAGACCCATTGTTATATTTTCCATAACTGTGGCATCAAAAAGTTCTGGGTCTTGCGGCACCAGAGTAATATTTGGTGCGAGCGCCTCAAAACCTGGGATATTCATTCCATCTACACTAATAGAAGCCTGCTTAGGTTTGTATAGAGCTCTTATGAGTTTTAGGAAAGTAGTTTTGCCGCTACCACTCTCACCAACCAGTGCAATCTTCTCACCGCGCTTTATCTCAAGTGAGATATTATTAAGGTGAAGCTCACCCTCTACATCATGATAGTTAAATGATAGTCCATTGATCTGTATTTTCTTCCATGGTTTTGTCAAATCTATAGGTTTTACAGCAAGCTTCTCACTCACGAATTCTTTACTTATTTCCTCAGAATTCCTAAGAGCTGTTCTCCAGCACACAATATCAGAGTATCTCCATGTAAATTCAAAGAAATAATTTCTGATGCGCTGAACATATCCGTAAAGCGCATAAAGCGTACCAATAAGTATAGGCACTCCTATTGTAAAGCTGTTCAGAATATACGTACCCATTAGAAGAACAAGCATGATTATACCAGTCATGGAAACTAGAAACCACTTAGCCTCATTTATCTTACTATTCTTCTTTTCCAGATCATAAGGAGCCATGATTTTTCGAATTATACGACCTAAAGAAATTTTTTCCATACGAAGGATAACTATCGTGTGAATATTGCTTATGATGTCAAACACTCTGGCTGATACCACATTCTCAGCTTTGAAAAGCTTGGACCACTGAGGTATCAGTATCTTGTCAAACCTTAGGCTAATGCTAAACATTAGAACTATGAGAGCTGCTGCAATGTAAGCAGAGTGAATATTGAAGAAAACAAGTATGATATAAGAGGCTATAATATTGACTATAATGTGTATAAGCGCAAAAGTATGTGAAGAGAATTCTCTAATGCTATAAGCTCCTTTCTCTATCTTGTCTATAGTATCACCAGAATGATGCTCAGCATGCCAACTTATGGGTAATGCCATTGTACCCCTAAGCATATACTTCTTGTAGTTGGCTCTAACAAGAAAAGCGTTATTATTTTCTATTATCCTTGCAGGACCATGAAACGCCCAATGACCTACTTCCACAGCAATGAAAAGACCCAATATAAAGAGGATTGTGTTTATATTTGCAGAAGTAATTCCTTGCAATTGTATAGTATTGAGTAAAATTGCCACCACCAGCGGCTCTAGAAGGCTGATTAGGTTTGCTAATATAAACATAGTAAAGTACAGCAAAACTTTTCCTCGGTTGCCCTCTGAAAACTTCCACATTTGAGATGTCATGTAAATGGCTGGATTGTCCATAAAGGCCATAACTAATCTTTTGGCATGTTGGTTTAAGTAATATGATAGGAAGTTATGTAGGAAAAGTTGATGCTACGTTAACAGATGATAAGTACGATGGTGACTTGTCATACCTTACTGGCGCGCGGCCAGAGAACTACATTTTTATGGGTCCGCAACTACCCAAAGAATCATTGGAATCCCATGAGCAAAATTCCTGAGGCAAGGCAGATTTTAGGCGATATAATTGTCGAAAAAGACAAGCTTACCATAAACATGAAAATCAGCGGCAATCTTTACTACAGCAGAATGCTTATAGAAAACAAGCTTGGCAAACGACTTAAGAAACTTAGCGTAGAATTCGTGGATCCAATGGAAATGTTCAGAGATATGGATAAGCCTTCAAGGATCAAAAAGAAGCGATAACCTGTTTTGTGTTTTATGGATAAGGTAAGCCACCCGTACTTACATTAAGGTTATCTATTTCTAAATAGATGAGTCTATTTAATCTATGTATAATTTGTTTAAACATAAGATTTAAATACTTTATAGATAGTATAAATCTACTAAATAAACAATATATAAGTGATATAAATGGATATAGAAAAAAGTCGTGAGATACTGCGAATACTTAGAATTTTCAATCCCTGGTGGGAAGCCGGCAAAATAGAAAATGTAGAGCAATTCAAACGGCTGGATTTTTATGCAATCAAAAAACGCTTGGACGATACAGAGATAGTTACGCTTGCCGGGGCCAGACAGGTAGGCAAAACAACCATAATGGAGCAGCTTGTGGAGCATCTTCTAGTTGTGGAAGACCCCAAGAAAATATTTTTTATCAGGGCCGACAATGCCGGATTAAATGCTGTATCCAAATCGCCCATAGAAGATTCGCTGCAAGTGTATCAGGAATATGTTTTGAAAGAAGAAATCAGCAGTATCAAATATAGAATTTTTGTCTTGATAGACGAAGTGCAGAAAATAGATAATTGGGCTCAAAACGTGAAAAGCTGGTACGACATCAACAAAAAAATAAAATTTATTATTTCAGGTTCATCAAGTGCAAAAATAATAATGGACAGCACAAAGCCCTTTGTTGGTAGGGCCATAAATCAGATTCTCATACCATTCAAATTTGTAGAGACAGTTCGATACGATAAATTCTTTACAGGAAAGGATTGTCAGTATATCACACCAACCAAGAAAATGCTGAGAGACACTCTTGTCGGTATTCTAAAGAAGAAAGAAATTTCAGAAGCCGATGTAGCTGAATTATATTCAAAATTTCAGGCCGCCTACAAGCAGTTTGCTCTTGAAGAACCATATTTCAAGACACTTCTGACCAATTACATAATCAAGGGCGGCTACCCAAGAATCGTAAAAGAACCTGATTTCAAGAAGTGTATAGAAAGCCTTACAACAAATTACAGAGACGTAATTTATGCGGATATCAAACAGACATATTCCATAAGAAAGCCCCAGCTGATGGAAGCCATACTCGTTTATTTATCTAGAAATACGTCATCAACGATTAACATTGAAACGATGGCTAGAGATCTTGATGAAAGCAATACAGCCACAATAAAGGATTACATGAGCTTTCTGCGTGACACTTTTATAATTTCTGTTTCAGAGAATTTTCGTCATGGCAAAAGCAAACTTGTGAAGAAGAAAATCAGAAAATTTTACCTCAATGATGTTGGTCTCCGGAATGTCATAAACAACTCGTTCGTTTCATCTGTAATTGAAGATGGAAATGAACTTGGTAAACTTGTAGAAACTATTGTATTTAATCACTGTCTTAGGCTTAAATTCAACCTCACAAATAAGGCCAGACCAAACATGTGTTATTGGAGAGAAAATGGTGATGAGATAGACATAATACTGAACTGTATGGAGCACGTGCTTCCCATAGAAGTAAAATACAGAAACCGAATAGATAGACCTGATGTCAAGACAATTAGAGAGTTTGTAGAAAACTGGCGAGCACCATTCGGTCTTGTAATTACCGTCGACAAGTTGGACAAGGACGGAAAACTTATTTTTTTACCACTCTGGCTGTTTCTCTTGATGATATAAATCACTATTACTCATTATTGTAGATGAGCAAGTTACAGTCGTTGATAAGAGAATCCGGGCATTGGACTTCTACAAAGCCAGTTACTGTAAAAGAATCCTATAGACTGCATTGCTGTGACTATTTCTGTAGGCGCAGAATCAGATCTTCCTTGTATACCCACAACTAAAGTTGTGGGTTTGTGGGAAGATGTGATCCCGAACACGTCCTTAATAC
>CAYMYT010000052.1:0-5595 GCA_964394755.1 uncultured archaeon | reverse complement strand
CCACATGGGATATCACAATGAGCTAGAACGTTTTTGGCTGGTTTAATGTGGTCAAGTACTCTGAAGAAATTGTATAGTATGCCCATTAGTATCCCTATATCCCAATTTTTTGTTAATATATTTAAAGCCTTTATTTGGGTTTGACTTTTATAGCAAGCCAAGTCTCAGGAGATGTTACTTGGTTTGCTAGTAGGAGTCCAACGTCAGGATTCTTTTGCTAGAAGAACTCGTTGAGTCCTTCTGCACCGAATGATTTCGGGGCAAAATCATTCTTGTGTTGGACGACTACAGAATAAATAATTCTGACACATAGTATATACATGGCAGATCTAGAGTCTTTTGAGAGAAATAAGAAGCGGTACAAGGGCTACAAAAAGGGTTTCAAACGAAAATACAAATCAAAGCAGGAGTAAAGATTAGCATTTATAGCGAAATAAGTTAATATTTACGGTAAATAAACTTGTTTCGCATACAGTTTCGAAAGGTATAATATCCATATCATTTCTTTTGAGAACTATAATTCTTAGTATGTATAATCCTGCAAGAAAATATTCTATATTTTTATAATACTAGCAAAACCAGAAACGTTTGGTATTTATTTAATGGTTTTGTTATAAGTATTGGTATGGCGGCTAACAATACTCCTGATATTCTTGGTACCCCAGGTACTCTTGAAACTTTTTTGAAAACAAAAGGTAAGCTAATATCTATTTCTGGTGAAAGAGTTGTGATGGAAATTGAATCTAACTTCATGGGTCTTTTTGATGATATCAAAAAGGATCTTGGCCTTGATTCTGATCTAGAAAGTGTAGAAAATAAGGGTGATGTTTGTATCGTTACATTTTCAGTTAAGGTTTCTCCTGCTGAAGAGATAATGAGGATGCTTTCCAAGTATGAGGAAGGTCTTTCTCCGTCGAAAGGGTTTGAAGATTAATTCATTTGAGGATACCAAATGCCACATGAATTTGTTGAGGATGTAACATGGGCAGATGTTGCTTTTAAGGCAACAGGCAAAAATCTAGAAGAACTCTTTACAGAGTGTGCACTTGCTACAACTGAGGTTATGATTGAAGTAAATGATATAGAAACTTCTGTTGAAAAAGATATTGATATTTCAGTTTCTGGTGACAATAAAATACATACTATAGAAAAGCTCCTGTTTGATTTTTTATCAGAGATTGTCTACCTCAAGGATACAGAAATTTTGGTTTTCAGTGAATATGATATAAAGATATCTGGGGATGACAAAAATCTCAAACTATCTGGAAAAATTCGTGGTGAGCGCATCGACCCAGATAAGCACATTGTTATCACAGATGTAAAAGCTGTTACAATGCACAAGTTTGAAGTAAAGCATGAAAATAATATTTGGGAAGCTCTTGTGGTTTTGGATATCTAAAGGAAAAAATCTTAATAATGTTCAGTAGTAATGAACATTAATGTTCATTAGTAATGAAAACTTTATATATTTGCTGTACTAGTAGTCTAATATGATATTGAAGGAAACGCTGCGAGAGATTGTAAAATCCCAGCGGAAAAGTCTGGATGATGCTGAAAGCGGTATATCAAGGGAAAGGCTGAATGAAATAGATATTAGATTGAACTTTGCTCTGGTGATATCAGGTATCAGAAGATGCGGAAAAAGTACACTTCTTCTGCAACTAATTAAAAAAGCAAGAAATTTCTATTATTTTAATTTTGAAGATCCAAGAGCAGCAGGATTCGAAGTTAGTGATTTTCAAAAACTCAATGATGTCTTTATTGAAGAATACGGTAAATCTGAATGCTACTTTTTTGATGAAATACAAAATATTCAACAATGGGAACTTTTCGTGAGACAGATGTTAGATAAAAAAATGCATTTTGTACTTACAGGGTCGAATGCTTCTTTGCTGAGTAAGGAATTTGGAACAAAGCTAACTGGTAGACACTTGAGATTCGAACTCTTTCCTTTTTCTTTCAAAGAATTCTTGAATCTGGCAGCATTAAAACCTGGTTTGAATTCATTCGAAAAATACCTAAAAGTTGGAGGTTTTCCTCAATATCTCAAAGATAAAAAAGATGAAATATTGTATGAATTGCTGAATGACATAATTACGCGTGATATTGTAATAAGACATAAGATGCGCAATCAAAAGCTGGTAAAAGAAATTGCAATATATTTACTCACAAACGTTGGGAAAGAATTTTCTTATAGATCGTTGAAAGAAACTTTTGGAGTTGGATCTGTAAATACTATTATATTCTTTGTCTCATGTTTTGAAGACAGTTACTTAGTATTTACTGTACCAAAATTCAGTCATTCGTTAAAAAGCCAGATTAAAAATCCTAAAAAGATATATTCTATCGATAATGGGCTTGCTTCTGTTAATTCAACGTCATTTTCTGAAGATAGGGGCAGAATGCTGGAAAATATAGTTTTTTTACATCTTAGAAAACGCTATAGAGATATATTTTATTTTAGACAGAAGTACGAGTGCGATTTTTTGATTAAAGAAAAAGGTAAAATAACAAATGCTATTCAAGTTTGTTTTGAAATGAATGACGACAATAAGGACCGTGAGATTAGAGGACTGCAGGAGGCTCTTGAAAAAGTCAAACTTGAACAAGGTGTAATATTGACGTTTGATCAGGAAGATGAATTATCTTTGCTGAATAAGCGAATTGTAATAAAGCCTGTCTGGAAATGGCTGATTGAATGATTGAAGAAATACCATACAAATAGTTTTTATATCAAAGAAGCAGATATATTCATGTTTGATTCAATGAAGTGGTACGGCCATGCCAGCTTTTCTATGGAATACGGGCAAAAAATACTTTTTTTGGATCCTTTTGATCTGAAAAATATCAAGAAAAAGGCAGATATAATATTCATAACTCATGCTCATTTTGATCATTGGAGTCCTGCTGATATAGAGAAAATTGCACATGATGAAACTATAATAGTGGGTGTGCAAGATTGTTCTGGTCTTAATATCAATAGAATTACAAAGCCTGGTGATAGGTTTGAAGTTAATGGACTTAAGGTAAGAACTATACCAGCTTATAATATTAAACCAGAGCGGCTTAGTTTTCATCCCAGGAAAAATAATTGGGTTGGCTACATAATAGAGATGGATGGCAAAACAATATATCATGCAGGTGATACCGATTTTATAAGTGAGATGAAGAGCCTAGGAAAAATAGATCTGGCTATGCTTCCTATGGGTGGTACGTACACGATGGACGTTGATGAAGCGATACAGGCTGCAAATACCATAAATGCGAAAATAACAGTACCGATGCACTACAAAAGGTTGCTTGGTGCCAAATACAAGGAGGCAGAAGAAAAATTTACCATGGCTGTTAAGGGTAGCACAATATTAAAAGAGTTTCGATAGCAGTGAAATCTTCTAGTCGTCCAAAAAACTTAATATTGGACTCCTACTAGCTAAACAAGTAAGGATTCATGGCATGTTACTTGGTTTAGCTATATATATCGCCTCAAACAAATCAATTACATATGGAGTTTAGTTTCAGCCGTATACATTTAGTTATTGCTATTGTTGTTGTCGTTATTATTACCAGCTTCATTTTCTTCGCTAATACAGGTTCAATTAAGGAAATTAAGGTCAATAAATCTAACATAAGCACTACTATTGTCTTTGCTAAAACAAAAATAGTTGGGGTTGATAATAAAAACTTGGAATTTTCTTCTTCTACTTTACTTGGTAACAAAACTTTGATAGCCTATTATGGTAAAAATGGTAAAGGTGGTCATAATATAAATGATAAGGGCAGTCTAAGGTTTGCGGTTTGTGAGAATGAAGGATGTACTTCTACATCGAAGACAATTATAGATGATCAGGGTGATGTTGGTCGGCTTCCATCCATTAAAATAAGAAAAGGCTTGCCTGTAATAAGCTACTATGATGCTACTAATAGAGACCTTAAACTGACATTATGCAAGAATCTGAACTGTTCATCAAAGATAATAAACGTTTTGGATAGCGAAGGAGATGCAGGCTTGTTTTCATCGCTTGCAATAGACAAGGATGTTATTACAATAGTTTACTATGCGGATGTTGATGGTAACAAAAAATTAAAGATGGTAACATGTACTGATGAGGATTGTACATCAAAGACTACAGCTGTATTGAACGAGAAAACTGATGATCCGCTTTTCCCATCAGTTGCTATTGGAAAAGATGGGCCGGTGATAGCATACTATGAGAAAAGCAAGGGTGATCTAAAATTTATTGCATGCAAAAATCAGGCTTGTACCTCGAAGTCAGTAAGAACAATTGATAGTAATGGTGATGTAGGCTTATTCTCTTCTATTGCCAGAGGAAAAGATGGTTATGCAAGGATAAGCTACTATGATCTAGAAAACAAAGATCTCAAATTCGTTCAATGCAAAGATCCAGAGTGCAGTTCAAGTTCTATTTCAATAGTTGATTTTCAAGGCGATACCGGTTCTTACTCATCTTTAGTTATTGGAGAAGACAGCTTTGGTAGAATCAGCTATTATGATGGTACTAATGGTGATCTTAAATTCGCCAACTGCAAAAATGATAGATGCTCATTGAGAACAACAAGTGTTGTGGATATTGATGGTGATGTGGGTCGGTATACATCACTTAATATAAAAGATAATATTCCTAGGATAGTTTATTACAGTGATAGCAGTACAGACTCATTGAGGTATGCTTTATGTGCAAATGCTGACTGCACTGTAGAAGGTGTAATATAATTATGAAAGTAAAATTAATAGGATTATTCGCTTTTTTGGTTATTGCTACAGCTTTTGTGGTTAATGCTGGTCATATTGGGCATGAAGCAGATATAAATTATCTTGTTTATAAACAGGTTCAGACTTTTGATGGAAGTGATACACCAAAGTGTAGTTGTGATACAGAAGATAAAACTATAGATTGTGCTCCAACTGCAAAAGAATTCACAATACTTCCAACAACTATAGCACCTGGGGCAAGTCCTCCAGATTTTTGTTATGACAGATATACTAGTAAATTTAAATATGATCAGCTACGCGATAGTCCAGATCAAGAACATATAGAATATGGATGTAATATAGCAAATGATGTGCATTGTCCTGGTGATGATGATGATGAAAGTTCAGATGTAGATTGTTCTCAGGTTCTTAATATCAATCCAGCATTTAGTGGTGATATCTGTTGTGACCATGACGATGATTTTCATTGGGATGGTTGGACTCACGAATATAGATTCTGTGTAAAAACTCTAATTAGTAGTCAAAATAAATTCAGAAAATTCCCAACCTCTGTACATGTAGAAGATTACACTTTTGAAGCTGGCAAAAAACAATTAATGCTAGAGGTTATCGGATCAGAGCGGTATATCTATGATGGTGAGATACCTACTGATATCCCCAAAGATAAACTTACTGAGGATGGTCTTAGCGGAACAATAGTAGCAGCAAATGATGAATATAAAAATGAAGTAAGCGTAGGGAGACCGTCAACAACAAATTCAGATGATACAACTACATATGGAGCATGCACTTCTGTTGATACATGTTTTGGATCAGAGAGTCAAGAAATAAGAAACGAAAAAAAATTTGAATGTTCAGAAGTG
>CAYMYT010000051.1:0-5641 GCA_964394755.1 uncultured archaeon | reverse complement strand
TTTCTGGATTTTAAAATCTAGCTTGGATTATTCATTACAAGAGTTAACAGAGCCCTAATCGGAGTTCCTCCAGGCTATATTATTAAGATACAGTTTCATGATGAATATAGCAAACCAAGTAAAGATTACGCAGGTTTGCTACACATAAACTATTAAAGTCGTATTACCAAGGTATTTTATGCTTCTTCCACTTTTGCCATTTGAACGAATTGCAAAAAAATCAGGTATAAAGAGAATAGCTAAGGATGCACTTCAGGAAGCGCGCGAGATTATCAGTGATGAAGCTGCAGAAATTGCAGAAAATGCTGTAAAATTTAGCAAGCATGCAAAACGCAAAACCGTGATGAAAGACGATATAGTGCTTGCAGCTAGAAATTAGTGCATAATCACATCAAAATAGCTTTATATTATTCACTAGTCATTGATATTGAATGGCTGAGGAAAAGCGTGTTGTTCAGATAAAAGATCTAAAAAGCGGCAGCTTTGTTCTGATAGAGGGTTTTCCATCTAAGGTTGATTCTGTACAGGTAAGTAAGGCTGGAAAACATGGAGCTGCAAAAGCTAGATTGCAGGCAACAGGCATATTTGACAACCAAAAGAGAATCATTGTAAAGCCTGGTGATACAAAGGTCGACATACCTATAATTGAGAAGCGTGTGATGCAACTTGTTTCGTTTATTGGCGATAATGTTCAAATCATGGATGTTGAGAACTTTGAGATGTTTGAAGTCCCTCTTCCAGAAGAGCTTCACGGTGAGATCAAAGAAGGCGACGAGCTGCTAATTATAAGGTGGGGCAAGTTTATGATGATTAAAGGCAAGAATTAAATAAAATTATAGTAATAATAAATAATGCTTAATAATAATCTACAGCAAACAATAGCTTTTTTCTTACGTTTTAATTTATTCGCGATTCCACTTTATTTCATCTTACCAATAGTTGCCATTTCACAGATACAGTACATGATTACTGACATTGTACAGGCTATGCTTTTTTTATCAGGAATTCCAGTAATTCGCAGTGAACTACTTCTAACTATACCTATTCATACTGGAAGCTGGGCAGCAGTAATAAACTGGGATTGTGTAGGGTGGAAGAGCATGCTTTTTTTCACTGCGCTTGTTTTTGCTACACCATGTAAGGCCTCTAAAAAAATGTTGGCACTAGCACTTCTGCCTATCATATTCATAATGAACATATTGAGGATATGGTTCATGTTCTGGTATGTACATACGTTCAACCTTGCACATTTTCAGATTATACATACTGTATTTTGGAGTTTCGGTCTTATTGTAGTTGCACTAATACTGTGGCTGATATGGATAAAGAAAATGTAGAATGATGGTACCTAAGAAATTGATATTTATTTATATAGAAGCCCATAATTATATCTTATGGATATTGACAGGATCATGAGTATCGAGGAAAAGCTCAAGGTAAGCCTATTTCAAATAGAGAAGAGACTTGTTGCACTTGAATCAAAACTAAGCTCAGAAGACCGTATACAGGAACTTGAAGATCTTATTTTACTTCTTCAAGTAGAGGTATCGAAACTCAGGGCTATTCCAGAAACTGTTCCAGACAACCTTAGAGATCGTTTGGAATTTATTGAAGAAGCTATCAGAGAAAAGCCTGTGATGAAGCTTGGAAATGAGGAGAATCTAAGAATCGCAGATTTAGAAGCCTATATGGAACGTGTATCTGAGCTTGAAAATCGCTTAATGAGTATGGAAGGACTCCCAGAATCAAAACAAATACCTAGGGTAGAAGAAAAAACGGAAATCAAGGGAGTTATGCAATCAAAAATTACCTACCTGGAGAAAGAACTTGCAGATATTGATGATCGTTTAAAGGAAATTGAAATACATCCTATAGATGTATCAGGTGTAAAGTCTGAAGAAGAAAAACCCAGTGATATACTGAATGAAGTGAAAAAGATATTAGGTGAATTCAATGACACAGAGCGATATTGAGAAAGCAGTTAGATTACTGGCACAATATGTACAATACGAAAATCAAAGTACAAAGGCACATATTTCTGATATCAGAAAAATGATTCAGAAAAAAGAAGCGGAAAATCGAAAACAACCAGTGGTATCTGATGAAAGGCTTGCGAAGATAGATGCTGCACTAAAAAAGACAGAACGCGAAGTTGAAGACGAAGAAACTGCAAGAATAAGCATTGAAAAAAACATGCAGGATATTCGTGCAGCTAAGAATTCTATTGAACAAAGTGTTTTGAATTATAAGAAAAAGGCAGATTTAGACGCAATAGCAATGAAAAATGATATGCGCGATATTCGTTTATATGTGCATGGTATAGAAAATAGGGTTGAATCATCTGCATTGAAGATGCTTACAGCCCAACTTCAAAGCTTTGCAACTGTAACGGATAGGAAGCTTGCTGAAATTGTTACAAAAGAAGATCATCGTAGGGCAATAGTAAATATAGAACAAAAAATTGCTGCAATAGAGACGCCTGACATATCTAGATTGGAGCAGCGTGTACTTTATCTTGAGAATAAACTCGACGATATTCATGAAATATTGACCACACTTAGATCAAGAATACCTCTTGTAGTTGAATAGAAATAGATAATCTGATTTTTTATCCTTTTCGGTGATAACTTCTAAATGAGAATTCTTGTAACAGGTGGTACTGGGTTTCTAGGTGCAAGATTAGTACAACGTCTTCTAAAGGATGGGCATGATATTACCGTTTTTTCTAGACATAGAGTGGAAATTCCTGGTGTAAAATTAGTTATTGGTGATATTCGTAATAAGGCAATGGTTAGCAAGGCTTTTCCTGCTGATGTTGTTTATCACCTTGCAGCTTGCTTAGATGAAGATAATCCTGATATGTGGTCAATCAATGTTGACGGTACTAGAATTGTTGCAGATTTATGTAAAGAATTTTCTGCAAAACTTATATATGTCAGCTCATCAGGCGTGCTTGGAGAAACCAAATTGCCTGCTAAGGAAAATATGCCTTATAATCCTAAAACCCAGTATGAAAAATCGAAGGCAACAGCAGAAACTATTGTAAGAAGTGTAGATAATACGATAATAAGAGCGCCTATAATTATTGGGCCTAATGGTATATGGATGAAAATTTTTGGAGCTGCAAAGAAAGGGTATCCTATAATAGGCTCTGGTAAAAATTATTTTCACCTTGTATATGTTGACGATGTTGCTGATATGCTGAAAGCTGTTCTTGACAATAAAAAATCTAGAAATCAGATATTTCATGTAGCAACAAAGGACATAGCAACATATCGAAAATTCTATAGAATTTTATGCGAAGAATTGGGTATAGAAATGACAAAGAAGCATGTACCTTCTTTTGTTATGCTTGGAGTTTCTATAATGTATGGGTGGTGGTGCAAAATAACAGGAAAGAGTCCTAAGCTTACAATGAGAAAGTCAAGTATTGAACGTCTTATAAGAAATCGTGTGCTTTCAACAGAGAAGGCTAGGAGTGTACTTGGTTTTAACACGAAGTATGATACACGAACAGCAATAAGAGAAACCATTAGATATCTTGGAATGAAAAGACTTGGATATTCTGACTACGAAATATCTACTGCGAGCAGCGTAAGGTATGCTATAAATAGTTGTAATTAATCTGGATTGTATATGAAAAAGGTCATTGATAAAGAAGCTAAAACAGGTAAGATACTGAAATACATAGATGAAAAAATCCAGACAGATGGAGGTATCTTATCAATAGTTATTGATCCAGTAGACTACCCTTTACCTGAAAAAGCAATAGAAACAGGAATAGCAGCATGCAAAGCTGGTGCAGATATAATCGCAGTAGGTGGAAGTGTAGGTGCACAAGGAAAACTGCTGGATAGTGTGGTGGTTGGAATAAAAGAGAAGATTAATGTTCCGCTCGCAATTTTTCCTGGCAATGTTGCAACAGTTACACCTTATGCTGATGCAATATACTTTCTTAGTATGATGAATTCCAGAAATCCTTATTGGATATCACATGCCCAGACATTGGTGGCACCCCTGATAAAACGTTTGAATTTAGAGGCAATTCCTATGGGATATATAGTAGTTGAACCAGGTGGTACAGTTGGTTGGGTTGGTGATGCGAATGTTGTGCCAAGGAATAAGCCGCAGATAGCTGCTGCCCTTGCTCTAGCTGGCCAATACTCGGGTCATAAAGTAATCTTTACAGATGCAGGTTCTGCAGCGTATGAACCTGTACCTTTAGACATGATATCAACAGTAAGGCACACCATTGATGTTCCATATATGGTAGCAGGTGGAATAAGATCTTATAGGCAGGCTGCAGATATGATAGAAGCAGGTGCTGACTGGCTTCAGATAGGAACGGCTGTTGAGAATTCTAGCGTTGACAATATCAAAACAAGAGTAGAACAGTTTGTGAAAGCGATAAAGCAAGCTGGAAAGAAAAGAATTTAGATAGATTATGATATATTCTTAATATACAATGTGAGACGATGGGATCTAGCTTAATAATTGTTAAACTCAGCTCGAGGCACTTGTTACCGCGTGGATTTTAACAGTGATTTAACGACTATGGCTTCGATTCTCAAATATCTATTTAAATCTCCAAGAAATAAATTAATTATGAACCATATGAACCGCAGTCTAAAAAACAGAAAACCCAGAACCTGGGCAGAGTTTGTTGAAAAGCACAGGGATTTCTTTGAAAAGCTGGCTAAGACTTGTCAGAAGAAGAATCAGCATAATTAGCAGCTAATTTTCTTAGCTCAATATAAGTCAATACTTTGTTATGGACATTGAGCAATTTTGATGTATCAATGGCTGCTTTGTCACCAGAAACAAAATATGTGTCTTCCTTCATTGCAATAAATATATGAAGAAAGTTAATCATTGTCCTGAGTTTCATTCCAACCATAGCTACAATATCGACAATCTTATCATCAAAAACGAAGGAATTGATATATTTTGGCTTAAGAATTTCCATGAAATCATCCCAAACGCTATTGACCATTTCTTGTTTCATGCCATGTCCTGCTACTAATTCCCGCATAACTTCAGCTTTAGTGAAGAATGATGTGACGAAATTGAATTTCTCATGGTGTTCTGTCAGGAAACTGAATTTCTTTGGGATTTGCGGTTCAATGCCTTTCTTTAAAGCGTGTGATTGGTTGATAAAAAGATCAAGAATCATATTTGTGTCGAGATATAATTTCAGTTTTTTCATACATAATCTATGGCAAGATCCCTTTTAAGCTTCTAAATCGTCCGTTCATCTATCTTGCTGGGAAAAAAAGAATTTAGATAGATATATTTTATTGAATACAAGAAAGATCTGATAATTTATTCAACTCGCGTTAGTTTATAAACAATAAATGGACATTTTTGCTTTTGTTCTTTTGGTAATTCACTAACAATTGATTTATATTTTTCTTGTTGTATTGTTAATTCCCCTCTAGTTAATGGTCCAATTATCCTACTACCATCTAATTCGGAAACCAGAGTGTTATTTATATAGAATACGTCTTCACCGATTGTATAATCCTTAGTTGGCAATTTTGCATTATTTTTGTCCATGATGCTTATTTTGATAGTAAATTTTATAAGTACTATACTTTGACACTATTTAAACGGATTAAGCACTTTCAGCACCTCATTTATT
>CAYMYT010000050.1:568-5668 GCA_964394755.1 uncultured archaeon | reverse complement strand
ATGACTTTAGTAAAAGAGAAGCTCTTGGATATGTTGCAAGGTCTGCTGAATTACTAAGAGAGATACATAAGTATGGAGAACACGGAGACCCATGGTTATCTAATTTTCTCCTAGATTATGATAGAAAAGTACACGCAATAGATTTCGAGCAGAAGCAAAAAAACGGGAAAAAAGGAGATTTGTCATCTCTTTATTTATCAGCACTACTAGCAGTACCAGATGAAAATGAAGTAAAATTAGCTGTAAAATATGGTTACGGCGAGGAACCTGATGAATCACAATCACTATTAGGAAAAATTGCTAGAAAAAATCCATCATTTACAAAAAGAATTATATTTGATTAGAAAAATCAAATTTTCAGAAAAATTTCTTAAACAACAAGTTATAATTGAAAGTAGATTTTTACTTAATCCATATCTTCAGGCATACCGCCACCCATACCGCCCATGCCACCAGGACCACCCATTCCACCTGGAGGACCACTACTTCTCGAAGTTATAACATCATCTATCCTCAAAATCATTTCTGCAGCTTCACCAGCAGAATTTATTGCCTGGGTCTTTATCTTCAATGGTTCAATAACACCAAGCACAGACATATCACCAGTATTACCATCTAGAACGTTAACACCAAATGTTTTTTGTCCACTGTCATGTGCTGCTCTCAAGTTAACTAGAATATCTATTGGATCCTTTCCTGTACTCTCAGCCAACGCGCGAGGTATCACTTCAATAGCTTCTGCAAATGCATTTATTGCCAATTGTTCTCTACCACCTACACTACCCGAGTAAACCTTAAGCTTACGTGCCAATTCAATTTCAGCTGCGCCTCCACCATACACATATTTGCCGATTTCTATTGCACCAATAACACCAAGTACTGCATCATCCATTGCCCTCTTTGCTTCATCAACAACATGCTCAGTGCTGCCCCTAACCAATATTGTTACAGACTTCGGATCTTTACATTCCCTTACAAATATCATCTCTTCTCCTGCCAATTTTATTTCTTCAACAACACCAGCATATCCGAGGTCATCCTTACTCAATTCATCTATAGTTGAAGCTATCTTTGCACCAGTAGCCTTTGCCAACTTTTCTATATCTGACTTCTTCACACGTCTTGCAGCTGATACGCCTTCTTTTGCAAGATAATGCTGTGCAAGATCATCAATACCTTTCTGACAGAATAATACATTACAGCCAGATGCTACAACTTTCTTGACCATATCTTTGAGCATTCTTGATTCCTGTTCAACAAATGCTTGCAATTGGTCAGGTGCTGTAATTCTTATCTCAGCACTTGTCTCAGTTTCTTTTACTTCAAGTGCGCAGTCTAACAATGCAATTTTTGCAGACTTAACATTTTTTAACATGCCTGGGTGAACAATTTCTTTATCAATAACTATACCTTTTACAAGTTCTGTACTATCAATAGTACCACCTTGTTTCTTTTCTATTTTTACATCATCTTTATCGATTTTTGTATCATGCATATCCATTCTAACAGCCTTGACAGCGAGCTTTGCAAGCTTATCTTTTGCAGCCTCTGTGCCTTTACCTGTCATAGCAGTCATCGCTATCTTTTCAAGAATTTCATTACTTTCAATATTGACAGGTTGCCCTATCTCTTGAAGGATTTCATGAGACTTTGCCCTTGCTAATCTGTAACCGCGTACAATCATTGTTGGATGAATTTCTTGTTCAAGCAAACCCTCTGCCTTTTTCAAGAGTTCTCCTGCAAGTACAACAGCGGTTGTTGTTCCATCACCTACTTCATCTTCTTGTGTTTTTGCTACTTCAACAATCATTTTTCCTGCAGGATGTTCTATTTCCATTTCTTTGAGTATTGTTGCACCGTCATTTGTTACAGTGATGTCGCCTATACCATCGACAAGCATTTTATCCATTCCTTTAGGACCTAGAGTTGTCCTTACAGAATCAGCAACAGCTTTAGCAGCCATTATATTTCTTGACTGTGCATCCTTACCACTATTTCTAAGTGTGCCTTCTGGCAAGATAAAAATTGGTTGAGAACCTTGTGGAATCATATTTTTTCACTGATGTATATGTGAGTATACTTCTTTTATAGAAGCAGAAAAGTTTAAATATCTTCATCACCACTGGCCTGTGACCATTGGTTCTCCAAAATTACCAATTTTTTACCACTTTTATTATATCCCTTTTCTCAAGATGTAAAAAATCTGCTTCTTTTATCAAAGGGAGGTCAATATCAATATGGTTCTTTGTAATGATAATTATTGGTTTTCCAACTACATTGGAGAAGTCAACCATTGCTTTTGTATTTTTAATCAATTTTTTTTCATTATTTTCTGCATCTGAAAGGATGAAATCTGCGTCTTTCGCAAATATGTTGAATGGCGACTGAGATACGTTTTCAGTACTAAATCCTATACTTTCTAAGTGGGTGCTTACTGTATATTCAAATCCATCAAACTTCTTTTTAATATAAGAAAAATCTTTTCTAAGGTTGATAGGAGCTGTAATGTCGGCTAGAAATCTTTGATAGCGTCTTGCAGTAGTGTATCTAGATAGCATATCCTGTCGTTCATGCTCATAAATGCTTTTTTTTGTTACACCCAGTTTTTTAGCAAGTCCTGACTGTGTCATACCACTTTTCAGTCTTTTCTCTCTAAGTTTCTCAGAAACAATGTTAACATAAAGTCCACCCCTGAATCTATAGAGTAGTGGATGAACATTATGCATGAAATCCTCCAATGTTTTAGGAGTAATTGAAGGTATCTCAAATCTTTCATATACCACACCATCTTTCAGTTTCCCAGACCTTGACCACATGCCTACTACCGTAGCAATTGCGCCAAAGTTGTTCGACAGCGTTTTTAGATTATCAGCTTGCTCTTCTTTCAAACAATCTATGTTATGAAGTGTTTTCAAAAATAGGATGTCACTATCCCTTTTAGCAACCACGTCAAAGCAACCAGAGTACTCACTACAATTAAAATTAGCTTTTTCCAGTATTTGCTCTACAATATTTAATAATTGCATATAAATAATTCTTTTGAATCTTTATATGTAACCAAGAAAAAAATTCAGGAGATTGTTCTTGGTTGCATAATAGGAGTTCAATAAAACTATACATTAATTATTATTTTATTGGAAGACTATAAATCAGGGCCGGTAGCTCAGTGGTAGAGCACCAAGCAAATTGAGGTGCGTGCATGTCTTATAAGGCAACTGAGCTAAAGTTTAGTGAGCCAGAAGTTAACTGGTGGTCGAGAGTTCGATCCTCTCCCGGCCCATACTTAAACTTTCTCAACTTCGGATGTTATGGTAATACGTTATTCGAAAGAAATGCAGAAATCTATCGTGGAAGCCAGATCAACCTTATGGAAAGAATTTGATTTGCTAAATGAGCCTAATATTTACTTACAGTGGATGCAAGATTATGATGATCGCACATATATAGAAGAAGCATATCGAGCAGCGCCTTCTGTAGTATTAGAAGCTCAAGAAATTATCCCAGAGCCTTATTATTATTTCTACTCTGGTGAATTAGTTGGTAAGTATATGCATAACATTGTGAATCCACAATTATATGCAAATCAAACATATCTTGTAAATTACTTGGCTTATTATCTGTATGAAAAGTATTATAATACAAATAAATATAGTACAGATAAAAATTATTCTGAGTCAGAGGAAAAAATAAGAGAAATTGTAATACCTGCATCATCTATGAGAGTATTCGTAGGATCATCTGCAGGTTTTATGTATACGATAAAGAAAAATGAACATATAAAAAAAGATATTGTGGACAACGCTACTGAATTTATAGATGCTCTTATTGTTCAGTCTGAAGATAAGCTCCCACATGAATTTGCCCGAAGGCATAATGAAGCAATTCTTTGTGGTCTTGCAGTTGCATATGGAAATGTTGCACCACTATCAGAGATAGCCCGTGAAAAAGCATCTGAATATGAACGCTATGCAAAAGAATGTAAAGAATGGATTAAAAGTTTCTAGTCCAGCAAATTATTAATCAGCCATGATAATTAGTCTTTGAACTCTCAGTACTGAGTTCATCCCATTTTACTGAAATATTTTTACATGTCTTCATTAGTTCAGCACTAAGGTCATTTTGCCAAAATTGCCATGTTTTTGCAATCCACCTTGCGGTATTTTGTTCATCAGGTTTTAGTATTAGCATATTATTTTCCCATTTCAATGCTTGAATCTTTTTATATAGCTCAAACATTTTATACCTTTCTTGATCAGAAATCATATTCTGTTCAAATAGACAGGAGTATGTATCTGCACAACCAATAATAGGTTCTATTATGCGCTCAGAAAATGCGAAAAGTTTTTCTGAGAGTTCGTGCCGGATGCTATCAAGACCTTTTTCTTCATTTTCAAAATCAACCTTGAACATTTCCTTTAATTCTGTAAGCTTTGGGAGTCCATATCGTTCTTGCATCTTATGATATTTTTCTAGAAAAATAGTAGTCATTAATAATCTCTAAGCAACAGAAACTATAAAAATATGTTTTGAACTATTTTGAACTATAAAACACAATGTTTGAGGTCTACTCGTAAATATTCGTCTAAGAAACAACACAAACGCTGACAACACAATTTAAGCATTCCACAAAATTATATTCAAGGGCTCGTAGTCTAGCGGTTATGACGTTGCCTTCACACGGCAGAGATCCCCGGTTCAAATGCATATATAGTAGCTGAAATTCCGGGCGGGCCCATATAAGCTTTTCGACAAGGTATTTTTTATGAAAGCAACTTCAGCAGCAAATGCTAACATAGCTTTAGTCAAGTATTGGGGCAAAAGGAACGAGTCTCTAATTTTACCATATAATTCCAGCATTTCAATGAACTGTGATGGACTTCGGACAAAAACTACAGTTGAATTCTCTAATGATTACAATGAAGATGTAATTACAATAAACGATAAGGAACTTCAAAAAAACGATAAGGACATCTATTCACACATAGAAAGAATAAGACGTATGGCAGGCATCACCCAGAAAGCAAAAATTATTTCTGAAACAAACTTTCCTGTGGCAATTGTTGTTATCATTCTGAAATCTTGCCAATGATTTTTATTAGC
>CAYMYT010000050.1:0-558 GCA_964394755.1 uncultured archaeon | reverse complement strand
TGGTCTAGCATCTAGTGCCAGTGGACTTGCTGCACTTACTTTATCAGCTGTTAAAGCAGCAGGTCTTAGTTTATCAGAAAAAGAACTTACTATTCTTGCAAGACAAGGAAGTGGTTCTGCATCACGTTCTATACCAGAAGGTTTTGTAGAGTGGTATTGTGGTAAAAAAGAAGACGGTTCAGATAGCTATGCAGAATCAATCGCTAATAAAAATCATTGGCAAGATTTCAGAATGATAACAACAATTGTCACAGAGAAACAGAAACCTGTAGGTTCACGCCTAGGCATGTCAAATACTGTAAAAACATCTCCTTACTATAGTGGATGGCTGAAAACTGTTGGTGAAGATTTAGAAAAGATGCGAGTTGGTATCGCAAAGAAAGATTTCAATCTAGTTGGATCTGTTGCAGAAGCCAACTGTCTGAAGATGCACGCAACAATGATCACAACAACACCATCCATTATATATTGGATTCCGTCCACAACAGAAATTATGCATGCAGTATCGGAGCTACGTGAATCTGGTACACAATGCTACTTTACTATGGATGCAGGACC
>CAYMYT010000049.1:0-5723 GCA_964394755.1 uncultured archaeon | reverse complement strand
CAGTACTTTCAATACCAATGCATATAATTTTTATCACCCTATTTTATCTAGAAACACAAAAAGGTAGAATTTCCCTCAAATCTCTTTTTTCAATAATGTGCAACTCTCCATTGATAGTTTTCTCAAAAAGTTTTTTGCTCTTAGAAATATTATCTATAGTTATCTTATCAGGACAAAATAGAATGGCCTTGCCAACATGTTCCATTACAGCAAGATCAGTATAACCATCACCTATATACACTATATCCTTTTCTTTAACTTTGTAGCGCTTTTTTACATCATTAAGCGCAGCAAGCTTATTTGTTTTTGCAATATCAATTTCTATCTTTCCTGTAAGCTTTCCATCCTCGACATCCAATTTAGAACCATATATATGATTAACACTCAGATTATGTTTTTCCATAAACGCCTTTATCAGACTTTCATCATTTATACTCATTATAACTTTAGGATTCAATTTTCTGAAAGTTTCTTCTAAGCCTTTTACAGGTTTCATCCTTAAAAGAACCTCCTTAATTTTATCGTACTCCATACCCTTAGATCTTCTAACAACAATATCCAGTGCTTTGCAGAGAATTTTTGTGTTGCGTGTACCTTTCAACCAATCAAGAACTACAGCAAATTCTTTGTGCTTATTTTCAAAGTTTTTTTTAAGTTCATCTATAAACTTTCCTTCGAGAAGAACATCATCGAAGTCAAAACAAAATATCATAATTATCTATATTCAGAATACTTATAAAGTATTCTGAAATATCCGAGAGACCTTAATATTTCTTGTAGGTCTTTCATCTATGTTAATCATGTATTTATAGTAAAACTAGAAAATCAGACTTTAATTTTGAGCTTTCGATTCTATTATGGACCAAAAGCATTTACCACACCATTTTCTGTTTTTATGTTTTGCAAGAAATGTACCAGCACCGCATCTTGGACAGCTCTCGTTTTTAGTAAGCTTACCATCTTTAACATGATATAGATTCCAAATCTTTACTTTAGCATGCTTCTTCTTTGAGCGCGGCCTTTGTTTCTGCGATTTCTTTTCTTTTTTAGGCTGCTGCTCCTTTTTTGGCTCCTTAACATCTTTTTTAGGATCTTCTTTTCCCTTTTTAGGATCTACCTTCTTTGGATCCTCTTTAGCATCTTTTTTCATACTTTATTTACCTTCCTCTGATTTTTCTTTATTTTCCTCTGGTTTTACTTCCTTAGGTTTTGCTATGTCAAGCACAAATATCTTTGATCGTGCAGTTGAACTGCCGGTTCTTGAGAAAATGTTTTTAATATCAATATTTTCTACATTTACACCCAATTCTTTTGCTACCACAACCTCAAGAGCAGCCTTTGAAGGAGTGCTTTCAGAAGTATGGTCTAGATCTATTTCGATCTCCTTTCGTTTAAGAAACGGATTGTAAGATTCTTTGATAATAGAGAACTTCATAATTACACCTTAATAGCATATTTTCCAGCTTCCGTTATACCAAGACGCTTTGCAATCTCCGAATCTGTAGAGAATATAACTACTATACCCTGAAAGTTTGATGTGGTCTCGCCTTTACAATGAGGGCACACATTTTTTTCAACTATCCTTTTACAAACTTTACATGCTCTTTTTATCATATTACTTTTCCTTCACTACCTTTTCTTTTACTTTTACCTTTACCTCTTTCTTTTTATCACGTGTCAACCATTCCATAGCTCCAAGACATGGTTGTCTCATAGTCAAAGAGATCTTAGTATGACCCTTCCCAATAGAAACACCAACAATACGCGCTCTAACTATATCACCTTCTTTCAGCTTTAGATTTGTTTTCTTCCCTGAAAAAATAGAGTTTTTTCCATCATAGCTTACTTTATCATCCATGATTTGTGATACATGAACTAGTGCATCTATCATTCCTATACGAACAAAGACACCAAATTCTGTGATATCAACAACTTCTCCTATTACAATTTCATTGAGTTCTGGTACATATACAACAGCCTTAAAATCTACAGGGTAGTAAATTGCACCATCCTCTGGTACTATTTTACCATCACCTATGCTAAGTATGTCTGTTACAACCAGAAATATTCCAACATCAGGATAGATCTTACCCTCAACAACATCCTGCAAGCTTTCTTTTAAGGACTGCGAAAGCTCAAGATCAAATCTTGTTGGCGGTACACGCACAAGATCCCTTACTGTAAGAACCTTAAACATTTTTTATCAACCTATTCAGACTTATATTAATCTATCAAACTTTTTTACTACTAGACTCATCTTAAACTTACCTAGTAACTTACGTAATCAAAATGAAAGTTTAAATTTACAATATACTTGCTATAAGTATTGAAAGTGTACCGAAAACCTTTATAAGAGCATTAATTGCAGGTCCTGCTGTATCTTTCATAGGATCACCTACTGTATCACCAACAACAGCTGCCTTATGCAAATCACTACCCTTTTGCCCTTTAGCTTCTATTGCCTTTTTGGTGTTGTCCCATGCTGCTCCTGCATTTGCAAGAGTAAGCGCTAGTACAAAACCTGTAATGATAGAACCAGCTAACAAAGCACCAAGAGCTGCTTCACCAAGTATGAAACCTACTATAATTGGAGATGCAATTGCAATAAGTCCAGGAATCCTAAGCTCCTTCAATGCAGATTTTGTGGATATATCAACACATGTTTTGTAGTCAGGCTTACCACCTTTCATAAGCTTTAGTTCATGAAATTGTCTTCTAACCTCTTTAACAATAAGATTAGCAGAATTGCCAACAGCTTTCATTAAATACGATGAAAAGAGGAATGGAAGCATACCACCTATTAGAAGACCCACCAGTACTGGAGCTTTCAATATATCAATTCCTGCAAGACCACTTGACTCTGTAAATGCTGCTAGAAGAGCTAAAGCAGACAGTGCAGCAGAGGCAATAGCAATACCTTTTGTTGTTGCCTTAGTTGTATTGCCAACAGCATCAAGTGCATCTGTTATTTCTCTAGTTTTTTTCGGCGTACCAGACATCTCTGCAATACCACCTGCATTATCAGCAATAGGCCCAAACCCATCTACAGACATGATTATGCCTGTAATAGAAAGCAATCCTAATGCTGCAAGTGCAATTCCATATACACCTGCTGCCATAAAGGATATCATTATAGCTGCGCATATGACAATAACAGGCAGCAGTGTACTTCTCATTCCAACTGCAGTGCCTATGATAATATTTGTTGCAGCTGTTTCTGAAGCATTAACTATCTCTCTTACAGGAGGCCTATCTCTTGAAGTATAATAGTCAGTTATTATTGTAATAAGCACTGCTGAAACAAGGCCTGTTGTAACTGCAATGAATTCATTGATGCCAGTCTGCAAAAATACAGCAACAGCAGTTAGAACAGCAGCAACTACTATACTTGCTCCAAGTGCTCTCCATATTTTCATACCACATACAAAAAAGCTTGCTATAATACTTGCAACTATTCCTATAGCAGCAACTGTCAATGGAAATACACTACCATTTGCGAGTACCATTGCAGCCAATAGAGTTACAACATAACTTTCGAATAAGTCAGCTCCCATACCAGCACAATCACCGACGTTATCACCAACATTATCAGCGATAACAGCAGGATTTCTCGGATCGTCTTCTGGTATTCCTTTTTCGACCTTACCAACGAGGTCAGCGCCAACGTCTGCAGCTTTTGTATAGATTCCACCACCTACCCTCATAAATAGAGATATCAATGATGCTCCAAATGCAAAACCTATGATAAGATTAGGATTACCATACATTAGATATAATATCGATGTACCAAGCAATCCAAGACCCACAATACTAAAGCCTGCTACAGAACCCCCATAGAAAGCTGTTTTCAACGCTTCACCTAAGCTGCGATTTGCAGCTTCTGCTGTCCGTAGATTTGCACGAACAGATATGGCCATTCCTATATAGCCAGCAAGTCCTGATAGAAAAGCACCAATAATAAAGGATATGGCTGTGACAGAACCTAGAGCAAAATATAGACCTGCTGCAATCACAACTGCAAATACCAGTATTGTTTTACCCTGCCTATTAAGATAAGCATTGGAACCATCATGAATTGATTTTGCAATATCCTGCATTTTTTGGGAGCCGCTAGGCTTTTCCAAAACTACAGAAGCTCTCCATAAAGAGAAAATAAGCGCAATTAAGGCTGCTGCAATAACAAATATCATTAATCTACCCCTTCCAATAATAGTATGATAGCTTTTAAAGTCTTTTTTCGACCGTAGTTTATAAGGTTAAGCATATTAGTATTGAGGATATGAGACCCATAGTAAAACACATAACAGCTAGAAAAGAAATTTATGATACACTTAATGCACGGGATTTAACAATTGACGAATTAAGAGCAAGCAAATTACCAGATGCTTTTTTGATTTCAATTTGGGTAGATTTTAATAGCCAAGCAGGTAAACGTTACCAAACAGTTCATGTTAGACATCCAAAACCGTATATTCTTCTATCTGGACTTGATAAAGATGAAAATGATTTCAGATATGTAGAAGGTATTGTT
Source organism: uncultured archaeon (assembly GCA_964394755.1). Classification (GTDB taxonomy): domain Archaea; phylum Aenigmatarchaeota; class Aenigmatarchaeia; order GW2011-AR5; family GW2011-AR5; genus CAYMYT01. The sequence goes on along the minus strand of CAYMYT010000049.1, from coordinate 1,192 downwards.
TCTAGTGAAACAAGTGGCATACCAAGAGGACAAATAAAAAATAGGGAAACTGATATCTGTAGTTACATAGATCTGAGTGAAGATCCTACACAAATTAAAGTTGTAGATTTTGCTGAAAAGTACTCTAAAAATTTCAAAAATGTAAAAGTTTCTAGTGCATATTTCAGCAATGTTCCAAGATCTAATTATGAAAATTCAGGTTTGCCTTTAGAAAAATTATCCCTACGGTAGTAAGTAATTTTTGGATCTATTCCTCTTCCAGATGTCTCTGTCTTAATCTTATAATTTTGATCCCATGTGCTTTCAAAGACTTTATTAGTGCTTTATCATTGGTGGCAACAGCGCATTTGTTTTCAAGAGCATACCCCAAAATTTTTTTATCGGCACTCTTTCTCCCCATGGATTCAGACTCAATAATACGAACTTTTTTTGCAAGTTCCCTGGCAATATTTACCTTGATTTTTGATGATTTAGATTTAGACCTTGATAGTCTTTTCAATTCTTTTATGCAGACATCAAGTGTTATAAGCTCATATCCCCTTAATTCTTCGTATATATCCAATTTGAATTGAACAGGTAGTAGCATGAAATTCGTATCTAGTAATATGCGCATAATTAAACATACGAGCCAAATATAAATGCTGATTGTCTTGAATACTTTAACGAAGAGATAAGATCTTCACGCTTTTACAGAATTGCTGCAATCATACAAAGAGCCTAATAATTAATTATTCATCTCCTAAACATCTCAACAAGTTCATGTGTAGCATATACAGGTAAGTGCTTCTGTTTCTTAAGACTCTTTTCATTACTCCATACAGGACATTTGAGATAAAGTGCTAATGCGAAATACAGAATGTCCTTTTCATCTGGGCATATTTCCTTAGCGTCCTGTCGGAATTCTAGGAAATCTTCCTCAGGTATAATCCTAACCCTTAATCTGATTATCGAAAGAAATCCGTTGAAATCCTTTTCATCAAGACCCGATTTTTCTATGATAGTGTCTTTATTATTTTCAATCTCTTCAATAAGAAACTCAGGTGCAAAAATTTCAAGTTCCTCCAGAAAAAACAATTCAACAGTAAAATTGCTAGGTCTTATCTCAAACATGTCCTGCTTTAGATGTATTAAGGACATGTTTGAGATCACATCTTCCGACAAAAATATAAGGAAGATATGATGAGTAAAGAAA
>CAYMYT010000048.1:0-5882 GCA_964394755.1 uncultured archaeon | reverse complement strand
TCAGAAAGCTTCGCTTTCTGCACAGACTAGTGGTATGCTAGATATCAAAAAACCTTACTATCTAATTGCTTTTATCCCACATTAAGCAAAATTTTATGTGAGTGATGATCCGCATATTATTTTCTGTATAATATACTTCATCTATTATGTGAAGAAAACTATAGAATAGAAATTATAAATTACGCTTTCTTTTTAGGTTTGATTTTTGCGAACTTCCTTAGAACAGATTCAAAATCATCGGTAAGTTCTATTCCTTCTTGCGTCAATTTTACATATTTTATCCTACCTGATTTTACAAATTCAACCAGACCTGTATTTTTGAATAATTCAAGAAGTTTTACTGTATGAGAATAAGTGCAATCTGTCTCCTTTGCGAGTACAGAAACGTATTTTTGCCCACCTGTTTTTATATTAAGTAATAAGCGTACTGGCTTTTTCCTAAGAAACAATTCTTCGAGCTCAAATTTTTCTGGCATTACTATCAGATAGAATATGTTTTGCGTTACTTAAATAATTAATATTTCTGTTAAAATATATATTATTTATTCAATCTATTACGTACAATACTTTTTCGAATATCTTTTACACTATAATTATTGTGTTCAAAATACTTATTACAATAGATTTTACTGAAAAGATTCTTTAGGAAATATATTTTTTGTTGTTGATGATAGTCACACATTGTATTCGTATAGTATAGAAAATATACTTTAAGATAGATATTATACTCTACTATGATACATTATTTATATTTCGCATGATTATAATGAAAGACGTGGCACCTCAGATATTTTATTTGTCTTTCATAGATAGTAAGGACATCGTAAAATAATCATATATTTTAATGTCCATTACTATATTCATAAAATGGAGTTTAATCTTGAAACCCTTCGAAGGATGTTGAAAGACGCTGGTGCAAAGCGTGTGTCTGATGCAGCAGCGGTTGAGTTTGGCAATATAATTACACAGAGAGCACAGCGTTTACTGCATGATGCTGGTGTGCTTGCATACCATTCAAAAAGATCGACTGTACTTAGGAGTGATGTAAAGCACTCTAAGAAGGGAAAAGCTTCTTGAGATTAGGATAAATATTCTTAAGATTAGCATAAATATTTTCGCTGCTTATAACCTATATGCTTTCTGAATTAGTTTCTAGGATTGCTTCTGCAACAAATTTAACTGACCAGGAAGTCAAGGACCGTGTAAGCGCAAAGCAGGCTGAGCTTCTTGGTCTAATATCACCTGAGGGTGCTGCACATCTTATTGCTAATGAATTGGGTGTTAGCTTGAAAAAACAGGAGCGTTTATTTATCAAGAATCTTATACCTGGTATGCAGTCTGTAGAGGTTATTGGTCGTGTTATTTCCGTAAGTGAAAAGGACTATAAGACTGAAAAGTCAAGTGGAAAACTTGCTTCCTTGCTTATTGGTGATGAGACAGCAACAATAAGACTTGTTCTTTGGAACGATGATATCAAGAAAATTGAAGCCATTAAAAAGAACGATGTGGTGAAATTAAGGGCTACTGTTAATGATGGTATATATGGTGCTGAACTAAGGCTTCAGGGTGGTATAGTTAAGACAGACGATAAGATTGAATTGCCTGTAAGACAGAGTAGTAGGACATCAATTGTAGAATTGAACCAGGGAGATTTCAAGGAGTTAAGGGCATGTGTTGTGCAGATTTTCGAGAGTATTTCATTTTATGATGTTTGTAGTCAGTGTGGTGTACGTATGAAGGAAACAGGGTGTGAGGAGCATGGTAATATAGAGCCTAAGCATGGTGTTGTAATTTCTGGAATAATTGATGACGGCACTGAAAATATGAGAGCGGTATTTTTCGGAGAAAATGCAGAACGCATTATAAGGATGAAAACTGAGGAAGCAAGAAGTGTGTTAATGCGTAAATTTGATAAGGCTGCAGTACTTCAAAAAGTCTTGTTAGGAGAGGAGCTTATTATTGAAGGAACTGTGAAGAGGAATAAGATGTTTGATCGTCTTGAATTTGTTGTGAGCAACATTAAAGATGTCGATATAAAGACTGAGATAGAATCGATAATGGATAGAATGAATAACGATCTAGAATAATATTGCAGGGGAATAATATGGCAAAAAAACAGGAACAGGATAAAGAGAAGGGAAAAGAAGATAGTAATGTTGAGCCTGATATAGAAGAACTGCCTGGTATTGGGCCAAAGGGTGCACAAAAGCTAAAGGAAGCTGGTTATGTTGACTTGATGTCAATAGCTGCATCTTCTACTGGTGACATAATATCTGCATGTGAAGGTATATCAGATGCAACTGCTACTAAAATAATTGCGGCTGCGCGCGCAAAGCTTGACATGGGTTTTAAGCCTGCTGAAGAGGTACTTGAAAAGAGACAGGCTATTGGGAAGATAACAACAGGTGCAAAATCTCTAGATGATCTTTTTGGCGGTGGTATTGAGACGCAGACGATTACAGAGGCTTATGGTGGCTTTTCATCTGGGAAGACACAATTAGGGTTTCAATTGGCGCTGAATGTGCAGCTGCCCAAAGAAGAGGGTGGCTTAAATGGTAAATGTCTTTGGATAGATGCTGAATCAACTTTTAGACCAGAGAGAATAGCTGAAATTGCCCGATTCAGAGGTCTGGATGAAAAAAAGGTTCTTAGAAATATACTTACTGGAAAAGCGTATAATTCAGATCATCAGATTGTTCTTGTTGAAAAGGCGAAGGATATCATCAAGGAGCAGAATGTTAAACTACTGGTAATAGATTCAATAATGTCTCACTTTAGGTCTGACTATTCTGGTAGAGGGGAATTGGCTCCAAGGCAACAAAAATTGAATAGGCATTTACATGATTTGCAGAGGATGGCTGACATTTATAATATCGCTGTTTATGTAACCAATCAGGTGATGGCAAAACCTGACATGCTTTTTGGCGATCCAACAACAGCTGTTGGTGGTCATATATTGGCGCATGCTACTGGTGTTAGGGCATATCTCAGGAAGGGGAAGCAGGGTATGCGCGTTGCTAGATTGATGGATAGTCCTTATTTGCCAGAGGGAGAGGCTGTATTCAAGATATCAGAGAAGGGGATTAGTGATTAGATTATATCATATACTCCTAGATGCGTATTTTTCTAATTCAGATGGTTCTGTTTGTAAGACTTTTTCAAGAGGTAAAATTCCTTCAGAAATTTGATATGCTTCAAGAATCTTTTTTGCATATTTTTCATCTAAAGCATATGGACCTGTAGCGCTGCCTATCATACCGATTGTTTGTGATTCAAGCCAAATGTGATGATAAAAACCAACCCATTCTTCTCTAGCATCAGACCACACAACATCCAAAAAATTGTCAAAATCCATGTTGAAATTAGAAAGGTTAATAGTTACATTTGAATCGTTCTTTTCGGCGTGCGAATTTTTGATCTTTTCCTGATATTCGGACAATTCTTTTGTAAACGATAATTCAAATTCTCTTATTGGTCTTAATGGACCTTTATCTTGAACTTCTATGGTATAAGAATATTCCGACTTATGCGCTGAAATATGTGGATGTTTTAATCCATACGACCCAAAGTCAACTAACATTTTAATCACACACTTAAGACGTGTAAGATTTTACTAAATGATATATCTAGACTATTTCCTTTTCAGAAACAATTACAAAATCGCCTACACTCTTTACGCAAGAAAATGGTATAAGTACTCTATTTGATTCATCTCTTTCAAGACTGAGGTCAGAAGAGTGTTTTGTAGGTTCTACCAAAACAAGGCTTATCAGTTCACCACTTCCTGTTATGAAATTCATGTCACCAACAACACCGAATTTTCTGCCAGTTTCCTCTCCGATAATGATTTTTCCAAGAAGATCTTTTCCTCGTGACATAGTACTACTTTATGTTGTCAGAATTTAAATCCTTATCAGCAGATCCCTTCTTTAGGAAAGAAGGTCTCTGCGCTCCCCAAGAAACAGATGGCTTTGCGATATTATTATGGATCCCTTCTTTGTCTTGAATACACACAAAATGACAGTAGATTATTGTGTGTATTCGAGATCTTGTCTCCCTAAGAAAATATTAGGAAGACCAGAGAAAGAAGGTCTTTGATTTGCTTTTTTCGTTTATTAAGGACAAAATTAACTATTATTTCATGGTATACGACATTGAAATCATGCCGGGGGTTAAAGAAAACCTTAAGAAATTTAATCTCGAACTCCAGAAACGATTTTTCAGGAAAATCGAAAAACTCAAGGAGTATCCTGACATGCATGGTAAGCCACTTAGATGGCCTCTTGTAGGTAAGTGGGAACTGCGATTTGAAAAACGATGGAGAATTATCTATGTAATAGTTGAGAAAGAAAAATTAGTGCAGATTGAATCAATTTTACACAAAGATGATTTCTGATATCATTTGATACCAAGCTCTTTTTTAACATGCTCGATTTTTTGTCCTTTACCTTCTAGCCTTTCAAGTTCGCCACGTCTAATTTTTTCCATTGCTTTTGGGCTGGAAAGGATCTCGATTGTTGATTTCATACTCTCATATTCGTCTAGGGAAATGGTCACCCATTGTGTTTCATGCTTTCCATGTAGTTTTAGTTGGCTCATAATAATTCTTTATGTTGGATTTATAAATACTTTCCTAGTTTGGTTGTTTCTCATATTGAAGGCGTGTGATTTTTTATGTGAGTGATAGATCACCTATCACATAGATAAAAGTATATTTTATAATATTAGTATATACAATATATATCATGCTTTAACTGTTAGTGTATGTGTACGTGGCGTCAAGTTGTACACAAATGTATTTTCTGTTTGATGCCTTTCAACATGACCCTCTTTCATGAGAATACACAATACATTGTTTATTGAGCGTACAGCATGTTGCCTTGACTTATATTTTTCTAGATCAAGTGTATCTGCTATCTGGCCTGGTGTCTTTGGTTGGCTGAGGCACATTATAACATTATGCTGCAATGGCGTTAGCTTATCTAGAATGTCTAGTTTAAGGGGCTCCTTTACACCATTTTCTAAAGGAATGTCAGGGCTGATATCTTTTTCGCCTAGTATTGCATTATTCACAATCTCATCACACAAACGCAAAACATCACGCGGGAAGCCTCCGCTCCTGCTATATATATTATCCATCATATCTGAAAGTTCTTCTCCTGTTCCACCAACATTCTGAATGCGTTTTTTAATAAGCTCTATAGTTTTTTCTTTTGTGAGTGGGCTTAGCTCGATACGTTCTGCAACACGCTTCTTCAGTGTTTCCAACTGCATTAATTTTTCTTCAAAGCTAGGCAGTGCTGAAAGTACAAAACTTAGTTTTTCAACCTGATCACTGATCACTCGAATCCACTCAAGCATTTCTATCGGCGATTCATGCGCCTCATCAAAAAGCACAACAGTATGTCTTTTCAGCTGTTTATTCAGAAAATCAGTGATATTGTGTATAGTTGGCTTTCTGTGAAATATCGTAAATTTTGGCCTAAATTTTTCATAAAATATTTCTGCTAGTTCATTCGGTTGTGTTGGTGGCTTGCTTATAAAAATTTTATCGGTATCTTGCAGGTTATTACTTAGCCATTTTAACATTGTTGTTTTACCAGCACCTGTTGGACCTAGGAGTAAAATGATTTTATGGCGCTCTTCCAGAAATACCATAGCTCTTGTCCTTTGTTCTTCATATCCTACCAGTAATTCCGGATATATACTGAATATAAATGGATTAGCACTCCATCCTTTATTTGCTAGCCAGCTCTTTGCACTTATCATACATCATCATCTACCACTCATCTGTACATCTTTACGTGGCTAATATTAATATTTTTAGTTCATGAAGTTCATATTTGGCTTCATGAAGTTCATATTTGGCTTCATGAAGTTCA
>CAYMYT010000047.1:4796-5945 GCA_964394755.1 uncultured archaeon | reverse complement strand
CAAGAATCACTTAGGTGGTTCCTCATATTTATTAATTTTCATTCGCAAGTACTGTAAAGTTGTGGGTTTGTGGGAAGATATGATCCCGAACACGTCCTTAATACATACCAACTAAAGTTGGTAGTTTTGGACGTGTTCCAGATAAATAACGCTCCTGAAGATACACGCGCTCACTTGCGTGCAGCATTCATAAAAGAACATGGGAATGAAGAAATAAGTGATTGGTCCATAATACCTAGAAAAAATACTGAATTACATTTAGTTGATCCTTATGAGCATTGAAAATGCTATGAGATTCTGATCCATTATTTCTTCTTAGTCTTTTCCGCGTCTTTTTGCTTTTCCAGTTCTTTAAGCTTTTCCAACTCTGAAAGTGTAACCAATGATACAGCATCAGTAGCACCCATCATATTTGCAGCGCTTGATGGCACGATTATAAATGTGCCTTTCTCTTTTGTAGCCTCGTATAATAAGTTCAATCCTCTCAAATGTATAGGAGGAATCCCGTAAACTTCTGCTGCTTCCTTAAATTTACCAGCAGCTTGCACTTCTGAATCAGCAAGAATTATTCGTGCCTGCCTTTCTCTATCAGCCTGAGCATTTCTTGACATAGCATCCTGCAACTCCTTTGGTATTCTTATCTCACTAATCTCCACATTTTGGATGTCAACACCCCACTCTTCTGTTTTCTTGTCTATAATTTCCTTGAGCTTCTTGTCAATATCTTCCCTCTTACTAAGCATATCAGCTAATGCAGTCTTGCCTATGATATCCCTTAGAGTGGTCTGTGAAACTGAGCTAACAGCATCAAAATAGTCCTGTACATTTATTGCAGCTTTCTTTGCATCTTCAACTTTCCAGAATAGAATACCGTCTACATCCACAGGTACATTATCCTTTGTAAGTGTTTCCTCAGCCTTGAAAGATGTAGTTATTATTCTCATATCTATTACACTTGGTATGGTGTTAAGTATAGGTATTACAAAAAATATACCAGGACCCTTTAATTCCTGAAAACGTCCCAAACGGAGAACAACAGCCTTTTCCCATTGATTTGCTATTCTCACAGCAGATGCAATAAAGAACGATAAAAAGAATATGATACCAACAATAAAATAATTTCCTGTGTACGAAAATAGAATGTAATTT
>CAYMYT010000047.1:0-4786 GCA_964394755.1 uncultured archaeon | reverse complement strand
AATTGATGTTATAAGAATATTTATAGCTAATTATGTAAAGATTCAATACATATGACTTGTTTTGTTGGTAGAAGTTCAACAAAATTATACTAAGTTCTTTTGCAGGAATGACTCTTTGAATCATTCTGCACCGAATGATTTACGATTTTACCCCAAAATTATTCTTGTCTTGGACGACTATAAATAGGCTTTCAATAGTTCAGAAAAGATACACCTAATACATCAATTTTTTAAGGATTTAGTTAAACCAAATGAATATGAAAGCGCAAACTCAAAAATTTTATGATGCACTGAAAGCTAGAGATTATGCTCCATTACAAGAATTAGCTAATAAAGCAGGGTACACTGAAAAGTTTAATCCATTAGAAACGCAATTTATGCTTGAAAACTACGATAGAAAATTAATCTATTGGAAATCAAACTCACCACCAATTTTATATGACCATAGCGCAAAATCTGAATCTACAGTAATGCAAAAATATGGCACAATGTTGAAAGAAGACTGGAAACGCAGATATACAGATTTATTTACGCTAGTTAGAAAATCGGGTGACAGGAAAAAATTTATTGATTGCTGGCAAATAGGTGACTCTAGTAAAATTGCACTTTCAAAAGGTACGTTTCCGAAAAAAGGAGATAAAAAATATTACAACGAAAGTGATGATGAAACAAGTCAAGTTCTCTATTTGTCAACTGTTAGAGATAAGTATCCTCCAATAACAGCTTGGGAAACAGTGGTGGGGGATGATTTACCTGCATTTGCTGGTAAAAGATCTTTGGACTTAAGTTTTGGATTGGGGGCCTATGCTTCATTTGAAAATATTTATGCTACAGCTGCAGCAGTTGTACTTTTTGAGTTTGGCTTTTATAAACTAATTGATGTAATACAAGGAAAATCTGCTCTCAGTAGATTGGGAATAGAAACTGATAAAGATGCAATTGATGGCTTAATTGCAGAATCTGCAGCATGGAGCTTATAATTATGCACGATTTGCTAGTAAATTCTAAAATGTCTGACGTAATTGATTCAGATGAAATCAATGATATTATACATAAAAATCCTGATCTAAAAGAAAGGATAATAGTACACAAAACTGACATTAGTAGTTTTGACCAATATGAAATGAAAAATTTTCTTAAAGTGTATATGAATAATATTAATAACAAAAAACCTGATAGTGAAGAAGTTACTAGAATGGTTGGTGAATTTTTCCTTGGTGAATTCTTCAGAAAAGTAAACAAGGAAACCGACTACAACTTAGTTCATATTCAAGGTGATATGGGAGTAATAGAAAAAACAGATAACTACGCCTACGAATTTATTGCTAACGGAAAAAGCATCGGTATTTACGATGAAAAAATGAAACCTTCAGCGGAAATTACAAGACTTGTAAAAATTCGCCGGGATAAAGAAAAACAGGTTATTCTTTGTGATTTTGTTCAAGAATATTCTAAAATAAATTATCCAAAATATCACATGAAAAAAAGATTCGTAAGGGATTTTTTACGTTCGAATTACACACTGTCCTATATGTTTGTTTACCCAGAAGATATTTTTTTCCAGGTTGCTTCTCCTGAAAGCAGAAAGGGTAGATATGATAATTACAGGTCTGAAATGGAATCACACCTAGTACAAAACCAGAAAGATTTGATGCTGATATATACAGCATCAACTTCTGAGTTAACCAAGTTTGGTGATAGTCTGATACCAGGTCGAACTTAATCTAATATGCGGGAGGCAAGACTCGAACTTGCGAAGGCACTAAGCCACTAGGTGTCTTAATTATATAGACATTTCTGAGCATGGCTCTTAGGAAATCTTTTATTCTAAATCCTAAGCCTAGCCCCTTTGACCACTTGGGTACTCCCGCTATAGTATTGTTATATTTTAATGCATTTTAATGCAATATTTAAGAAGTATTCTAACTACATAAATAAAAGGCTCCCGTCGTCTAGCCCGGTCAAGGATAATGCCCTCTCAAGGCATAGACTGGGGTTCAAAACAGCCCCTTTTCTTTAGGAAAGAAAAGGCCCTGGGGTTCACAAGCAGGAATTCAAAATTCCTGCTGTGCAGCAGAAGCCTTTCTTCTGTTTGCAAAAGAAACTCGGTTGTGAAATTCCCCACGGGAGCACTTTCATTTTCAGCTTATATTGCAGGTGACTACAATTGTAGTCACCTAGAAGCAAAACTACTTAAATTTGTAGTCACCTATTATAGTATGCATATTGAAAAACGAAAAGGCAAGAAGATGAAATACTATCTTGCCCATTCATTTAGGATAGATGGAAAAGTAAAAAAAATAAGGGTTTATCTAGGATTAGATATCAAAGCTGCCAGAAAAAACCAGTTTTCTGCAGAGAAAATTATGAAAGAAAGGATAAAAGCATGTGAAGTAATTTCAGACCCTTTCAAGCACGCGCTCAATTCAACTGAAATCGAGGAAATCAAGTCTTTGGAAGCAAAAGCAAAGGACGATATAAAAATAAAACATCTAAATGAAGATGATTGGCGCACTTTCACAGAATCCTTCGTTTACGACACAAATGCAATCGAGGGTTCCTCGGTTACATTCACCGAAGTAAAAGGTATACTAGAAAAACAGAAATGGCCAAAAGAAAGGGAGAAATGGGAGATATCAGAGACTTACGGCGTCAAAGACGCTATACAGTTGATAAGAAAAACCAAAGTTCATATTTCTTTGGATCTAATAAAGGATCTACATAAAAAATGTTTCCGTAATTCAAAATCTTTTGCAGGCAATTTCCGTGGAAAGGGACAGGAAGTTGCTGTTGTTGATGGGTATGGAAGAACAATCCATAGGGGAGCTCCTTCTGGTATGGTGATCAAGCTTCTAAAGGATCTTGTTTCGTGGTACAGTAAAAATAAGAAAAAATATCCTCCGATCATCTTAGCTGTAGTGGTGCATAATCAATTCGAGACTATACATCCTTTTGCTGATGGAAATGGTAGAGTAGGGAGGCTTTTGCTTAATAATATTCTTCTTAGGCACAACAAGCCACCAGTGAATATAGAGCTAGAAAACAGAAAGGAGTACTATGCTAGCTTAAGAGCATATCAGGAAAACGGGAATATAAGGCCCATGATAGAACTAATAATTAAGGAATACAAAAGTCTGAAGAAATTGATTAGATGAAAAATAGTATCAACGCGAAGCTTTAGCTTGAGCAATCATCTCTCTCATGCCACTATATATCTCTTCCAAATCTTTTCTGCCTAATTTTCTGGCTGTTCGTTCTGCTCTGTAGTACTCCCCTTCGTCCTCAAACGCAATTCTTTTTTGGTCTAAAAATTTATTATCACCACTCAATTTGTAAGCCCTTTTTATATCTGGCATAAAGTCTGATACCATATATCCTTGAGATTCCCTATCTATTTTACGGCTCAAAGCTTCCACTGCCTTTTCCTTATTGCCCACAGTTAAGAATATGTCAGCTAATGTTCTATATCGTCCACGATAATAGTCTGCTCTTTTCATTTGCCTAATTTCATATCTTTCTATTTTTCTGGCAAGTGAATGGGCTTGAGTATTTAACCCCAAGTCAATGAGTGCATTTACTAATCCTTCATATTGCCTTGGAGTATCATTAATCTTGATTTCTTTGGCTTCTTTACTTAGTACTATTTTAGCGTCATCTTCATTACCTAACAATCTGGCACTTTCAAGATAAATTTCAGGTTTATGATTTTCATGGGAAGTGTATCCATCAAAAATCAATGTTGCGATCTCTGCTGTTCTTTCAGGAACATGGTCTTTTGCGATCTGAAAAGCGTTGTACAATGAATCGTAGCCTGCCTCAATGTATAGATCTATTCCCCCATCAAACATACTAAGTTCAACAGCAGTTTGAGCTGGTATGTAAGGATGTTTCTTTCCATATTCTTTTACCTGAATACCAAATAGTTTCTTCAGAATTTTTTTGCTTCTTCTTCTTTGCCAAATTGCTTAGCCAATTTAGCACCATTTTTCAGAGAATCTGTATTAGACTTTCTTCTAAGTTTTAAGATGGCATAGTCAGCAATTTCGTCATCTTTCAGCGATACTACAGCATTGTATACATTATCAGAATAATTACGCACAATGTACTGATCAATCCTTTTTTTTAGCGAGTTCTAGAAATCTGTCACGATCATCATTATTCCTTGCATACTCTATCTGCTCGTCAAGAATATGTATAGATCTGTGATCGTCAGAGTATAAGCGAAGTATAGTATCGGCAACTTCTGTATTTTGAGGGGTGTAAACTTGATATAGGAAAATACGTCTACTCTCGTCAGAATTTAATTTCTTTAGAATGGTTTTGAGTTCCACTATAATAAGTCTAAACAAATCCTTATATATCTATGCCAATATACCCAAAGCTAGAATAGAAAGCACTCCAAGCAAAACAGAAAGTATTACTCTCATCTTGAACACATACTTCCATAGAATGTACTAAGGACGTGTTCAGGATCATCTGCAGAAACATATAATGTTTCTGAGATCACAAAGATCTTTAAAATATAAGATCTTTGATGATATCTTCTAACAAAATGTATCAGATCTTCCTTGTATACCCACAACTAAAGTTGTGGGTTTGTTGGAAGATATGATCTTGAACACGTCCTTAATACATACCAACTAAAGTTGGTAGTTTTGGACGTGTTCCAGATAAGGAAGATCTGATACTAAAGACTTTATGCGCTTCTGGTAAAAGGTCGCTTGCTCCCACATGTGAAGAACCACTGGTCATCTTGAATACATCCATGGACATACTTAGGATGTAT
>CAYMYT010000046.1:4366-6664 GCA_964394755.1 uncultured archaeon | reverse complement strand
AATGGAGGGCCAGACTTGTATGCTATAACAGGTGATGATTTAATTATGAACAGGGCTTTTAAAATGAACGAGTTTAAATCAAGCAAATTTCTCTATGATTCTGACGGAAACCCGAGAAGATTGAGTGATATTTTAACACATAGATGTGACGGAGATGATATAATACTGGAAGGTTCTGATAGAACTGTCTATATGAAAGTTATTGCAAATTCATCAAACGCGCACTTAGGGGTTTTCGGCCCTAAAAATATGGAATTTGGTGAAGTCTTAGAGCTCGCAAGAGATAATGGTGATAGACTTATTGTATCTGTAGAAGGTAGCAAGTATGGTAGACTTGCCGAAATATTCTTGGATAGATATTTCAAAGAAAATAAGCTAGATATGAAATACCAAATAGTTTCAAGAGATGGTAAATTAGAGGCGTGGATTGACCCGATGCGACCTCAAGACGGATACGGGCATATTGGGATTGATATTATAGAAACAGGTGATACTATCAATAGTAATGGGCTTAAAGAGTATGAGAATATAGGATATGTGAATCAAGTTCTTGCCAGATCTCACACTAATAGTAATAAAAGTTATGAAAAAGAAATCAACGACACTAAAGCGCAATATGCAGTAGGTGCGTATTTGCCATCAGATTTAAATCTTGCTACTATTACAGCGAGGGCATAAGCATCTTGAACACGCCAAAACTATCGACTTTCTGCGAATGATTTGAGTGTGTACAGAGAAAGCCTAACTAATATTTCTACTCCATAAAAAGCACCCACCATTTTCCCATATAAAGTTTATATAATTTACAAATTATCTATAACTATAGAATAATATTCCCTCTATGTGGGACATATAATATGAAATTTCCTAAATGTTGCGATGTGGATATGCAGTTGCACCTAGAAACAAGTAGGTATCTTGAGGTTAAGTGCACTAACTGCGGTGATGTTGTTTACATTAAAAAACAGGAATGTGTTCAGAGACCACAGATGATAGATGATTAGTTTTATCGGAACTGCATGAATCTGATATTTGTTTTTACTTTGTTCTACCATTGATATTTTTTATCCTTCTGTCTAGTATCATATTAAAAAAGTCCCTGAGGGGGCTTGCAGGGCGAGGGGTGATATCCCCTGTTGCCAGTCATTCATGTAAGCGCATATAGCCCCTAGCATTAAATCCCCCGAGGGAGATTTGAACTCCCAACCCCTCGGTCAATACCGAGCACCTGCTGGTGACAGGCTCAACAGAGCACGTCTACAGCCGAGTGCTCTACCATTGAGCTATCGGGGGATACTAATTAAGAATATGTATCACATCTTCTTAATATTTATTTTAGAATGTTTCTACATCTTACTCAGTAAGATATCAGATCTTCCTGATATGCTTATTGGAAGGTACGATCTTGAACACGTCTTTAATACATTTATGCAATGACGTGTTCAATATAAACACACTTGCTCATATTTTTGATATGAGAACAAAACAAGAAAGAAAACTGATATTAAAGTCAAGAGTAACAAAAGAAATTCTGGACATAATCATTGCATTTATTCTAGCATGGATATTTTACCAAGGCCTTATTTTCGCAACTGGAACAAGAATGCCTATCGTATCTGTTGCCTCAGATAGCATGGTTCCTGTTCTTCACCAAGGCGACTTGCTTTTTGTAATGAATCTAGAACCTAAAGTAGGCGACATAATAGTTTTCCAAACACCTGCCACGCCAGTTACAATAGTACATAGAATAATAGGAATAAATCCTGATGGAAGTGTTGAAACAAAAGGCGATGCAAATATAGGCCAGCATAGCTACGAACACAGTATTATAAAAGACTATATTATAGGCAAAGTGCTATTCGCAGTGCCGATTTTGGGCTATCCACGGTTTATTGTGCTAAGTATCCTGGGTATCTGATATTTTATTTTATTACTTTACTTACTTTTACTTGTCTGTTTTTGTAAAAACAAATTTTGATTCCCTTACTCCAGACATAGAAGCAATCTGATTCCTGAGTTTTTCAGGATTTGCACTATTACCCAATGCTGCAATAATTTCATGACCATCCCTGGTCTTCATGCTTGTTATTGACACGATATTGGCATTATTATCACTGAATATCTTCAATAGATTTTTCATATTATCATAGTAACTTTTTACCACGATATGCGCAAATATGCTTCCTTTTTCTAATGGAACAACATTCAGCTCCTTATCACCAGACGTAGTCAGCAAAAACTCATCGCCCTCTTCAAAGCCTGCCTTATTCCTAATATGAACTGGTATTACAATACGAC
>CAYMYT010000046.1:876-4356 GCA_964394755.1 uncultured archaeon | reverse complement strand
ATAACAACAAAAATATGTAAAAAATATGAAAATTAAATATAATTTTATCTTAAAATGGAATTTTTTTCCAATTAATGAATTAAGATGTATTTTGCTGAATTTATGGTAAAATAGTTGATTATTTATAGTTTTATGGTAATTTCTATCATGATAACAAAGAAAGATGCAAGTATTCTTGAGATTCTTAAAAAGAATGCTGATATGTCCTCGCGTGAGATAAGCGAGAAGACTGGTATACCTGTAACAACAGTCCATAATAGGATCATGAAGATGAAAAAGGATGGTGTTATCAAGAATTATACTGTTAATCTGGATGACAAAAAAATCGGAAAAAATATAGGCGCTATTATAGGTATAACTATAAACTATACTCCAATAAACGGTGAAAGAATATCACAGGAATCTATTGCAAAAGCTCTTTTTAACATGTATGAGGTTGAAGAAACATATATTCTGACAGGTTCAACTGATATTGTGATAAAAGTTGCGGTATCAGATGTAGATGAGTTGAATAATCTTGTTATTAATCGTTTAAGGAACATTGCTGGTATTATGAATACACAGACGGCAATAATACTAAAAGAAGTTGGGATCAAGTAAGAAGATCAGTTGGTTCTGGTATGCGTATATCTTTCATTACATCATCAACTTTTTTGTAGTATCTGTCACTAGAACCATTAAGATTTAGTTTATAATTTGAAAGTATATTGTTTAGAATACCAAGCATTTCTTGGTCAGAAGTTCTATCAGCTTCTGGCACTAAATTTGGATTTATTTCGTCACCAAAATTATATAACATAAGTTTTTTTACATATTCAGGTTTATCAGTTTGGCCAAGAACCCATCGCAGTTTATTGTCTACTGTATCACTAAACATATCGTAAGCAATCAATGCACCTGCCTCAATTGCGCCTTTGTTTACTTCATATGCATTAGGATCTACTGTAGCATGAGGTACTCTACTAGTTATTACAACATATATGCCTGCATCGATAAGTTTTTTTATTTTCGGCACAAGAGCGATGGTTTCAGGTGTATTTGGCAATCCACCACTACCAAATGCTTCGATCACAATGCCTTTTATATTCTTTTCTTTAAGATCAGACAGTTCATAATCAAAATGTTTATCAGGGTCAAAATCATTCTGGAGCTTAGCAAGTTTTACGTAGCCCATATTTGGCATTAACAGTTGGCTACCATGATTATCGTTAGAAAATGGTCGACATTTTTTTACATTGTGTGTTATAGATAGGTCACCATTGACATTACCAATTAGAGGATAGTTTATGCTATCATATGCATCGTAACTGTCTCTGACTTTTGCCGCTCTTGTACCAAGATAAACTTTATGATTGAAAAGAACATGATCTCCAGAAAGTCTGTTATCACTGGTAACCAGCATAGAATCCCTGATGCTTCCTTCGGCATCACCATTAGGATAAAGAATTGGTTCCATAGAACCAGTATATAGAACACTCCTTTTTTTGAAAGGCATCATAAAACTTAGAACTTCTGCTGTATTTTGCAATGTATCAGTTCCATGAAGCATTAGAACATTATAGTTTTCTTTAAAGCTTTTGTAAATCTCTAAAGCTGCTCCTATATAGTCTTTAAAACGCATATTAGTAGAATCCTTTTTCACAAGATCTACTGTAGTGAATTCGTAACGATCACGTACATCCGGGACATAAGACATTATTTCATCAACATAAAGGTCAGCTTTACGTCCATTTCCTCTATCTACTGATGCTATTGTACCACCAGTTCCTATAATCCTTATTTTCATACTTGGCCTACCTCAAGATTTTTTATATAACTAAGATTTTGGAGTTTCTTTTCAAATTTTCCAAAATTCTTGCAACCTGTTATATCAATAACAGCATACCACTCTATACCATTTCTATTGGATTTCATGATGCTTGCTATGGTATCAACTCTGAAATCAGAAAAAATATCGAGTATTTTTGGTATTGTTGCATCAGTTTTTACCAGGATCTTTATTCTTAATGTATTGCCATTGACAGCAAAAGCGCTAATTTCGCTTTTGTTGTTTGTGAAAATAAACCCACTACCTTGTTTAAGGCCTGCATGGCTTCGTATATGCATAGGAATAGTTATCCTACCTTTGTTATCAAGCCTAGTTATATTCAAATTTTTCACAATAATACCCCACTAATACTATCCCACTAATGCCACTAATGGTATACTTATCCCACTAAATTATTTATAGTCGTCCAACACAAGAAGGAACAAAGTTCCTTCGGTGCAGAAGAACTCACTGAGTTCTTCTAGCAAAAGAATCCTGACGTTGGACTCCTACTAGCAAACCTTCGCAGCATTGGTTTGCTATATAGCCAGTTTTATTAGACAAGTTGCATTTACTTTTACTTATCTTGAACATTTGTCCTAGAAAGAATTTTATCTACTTTTTCTTGAGATTCAGCCAATTCTTTATAGTATTTATCAAGCCCTTCACGAGCTTCTGTCATTTTTCTAAGATTTTCCTTTAGAACAGTGTATTCTTCAAGGCTGATTGTAATTTCTTTATTATCATTATCAGCTGGTATCTCAATTTTTAGATCTGGGTTAACTCTAAGGCACTCTCGGCCTACCATGTAATGATGTCTAAAGTCAGGATTGCAGTCCGCTGCAACAGAAAAAGGTCCATAATTTCCCGTATTATAGAAAGTCTGCATAAAGACCGTTAAGCCCTCTCTGAATGCAGAAAAGTATGATGCATAATCTCCGAATATTTCTGCTGCATATTTTTTATTAGGAGAAGTCTTCAGTGGAATTCCTGTCAATTTGTCATATTCTAAAGTCCATCCATCTTCTGGTAGTTCTATGGAAATTCTTTTGCCACCCTTTGCTTTCCATAATCCATTTTCATAAATGAGTTCAGGTTTTTCTATTATTGTCTTGCCATCCTCCAAGAAAGTTGATGTCCATTCACCACAACCCATGTTGGAAACAATAAACTTCCTGTACTCAGGAGATCCGCCAAAAAATGCATGTCGTAGCTCTGCCATTGTAGGTAATTGCATTTCTTTATGATATTCTTCAGCAGAAAGACGCTTTCTAATAAAAAAATTGGTGTATTTTCTATTGTATCTGTATTCAGCTTCACCTAACCAGAACTCAGGAATGATTTCTCTATTATTATCAGATAAAGCTGGAACATGTAAATAAGTCTTACTTTTTTTGGATGTACTAAATTTAAAACTCATTAATAAAAACTAAAATCAAAAAGTACTTAAATTCACTGTTACTTGTGAATAGCAATCTATTAATTTTTCATAGAAATTTTTAATAGATAGATCGTCTGGAAAAATAGAAAGAGTTCTTTGGTTAAACGGGAGATATGCACCAATGGTTAATTTTAAATACTATCTATTAATAGTAACAACATATGAAGCTGTTAGTAAGAACGTTATGGTTTCCTCATAGTGTGGATGAAACATTAACCGAACTATTTAGAAT
>CAYMYT010000046.1:0-866 GCA_964394755.1 uncultured archaeon | reverse complement strand
ACTACTTAAATTCACTGTTACTTGTTAATAGCAATCTATTAAGTTTTTTTAGAAATTGTGAAATGATAGATTTGGAGGTGTGTATTAAAAATAAAGACACATACTATACAGTTACATGTTAACTGAACAAAAAATGGATAGAGTAAAATTTCATGGAGACGTTAAACAATACTTTAGAGATGTTCCTACTTCTCCATTCACTGTTTTTGATGATGGTAAAGTTCAGTTAGAACAACCAGAAAATTATAGTCTATATGGAGATATTTCTCGAATTGATACATTATTGGTAAAAGTTGGAACTAGTATTTTGACTCACAAAGACTATAGAAGAACAATCTATAATATGAACTGTCTTTCAGAAGATTTAACTAGGTTAAAAAAAGAGAGAAAGTTAAATGTTCTACTTGTATCATCTGGAGCGATTGGCCTTGGTAGAAAATCTAGACTAAGAAGAGGTGAAAAAATACCTGAAAAAGAAAAATATTCACCTGAACAAAGAAGAGTTGATGCTGTAGAAGGTCAAAATTTACTTTACGAATTATGGAGACATCATTTTTATCCACAACCAATTAGTGAATCTCTTGTTACGCATGATGACATAAGATATCCAGAAAAAAATGTAAAATTGTTACAAAAGTATGAGAGATTGCTTCTTGAAGGTAAAATACCTGTTATTAATGAAGATGATGCTAGAAGTTTGGAAGAGATAGACATTTCATTGAAAGGGGAAAGAGTATTCACAGACAATGACAGCTTAGCGAGTTTACACGTACAGTTTCTAAAAAGAAATGGATATAATCCTCTTTTAGTTCTTTTGTCGAATACAGATGGAATTTATCTTAAGAAACCTACCGAAGGTTTCTTAG
>CAYMYT010000045.1:349-6667 GCA_964394755.1 uncultured archaeon | reverse complement strand
CGAAATTAGCTTTCTCATATTCTTTGTTTACAAGATAACTTTCACTAGAAATAACTGAATATAGTGGATCATAATATATAGTGTAGTATCCTGCTACGGTATCGTTTATTTTCAGTGGTACAGCAGCATTAATTATAGGCATATTACTGTTTTCTACTGCTTTCTCTTCTGTAGAAAAGTTCTTCCAATCCCAATAAGCTTTTTGTCCTGATTCACGGCTAATCTCTTCTACAAATTCTTTATGGACACATTTTTGAAGTATTGATAAAATCATTTCTTTTTGTCTTTTTTTAGCTTCTTCTTTCTGTCTTTTTTTAGCTACTTCTTCCCATCTTTTAGGTAAGAGCTCCACAACATTTCCATTATGATTTTTCAATCCTTTATCCTGTTGGTATCCCTTACCTAGTTTATATTCTGGAAAACGTTGACTATTTCCTACAGATAAACCAGAAATATGTTTACTAATGCCAATTGCCAGAGCTTCATTTAGCGCACTAATTGGAAGTTTGTACATATGATATCCAGTAGCTAATGCTCTAGCGCTACTTTCGTAAAGAATATAGCCCTCACGTATATTATCTAAATAAGAATAATATTTTTCTTTAACATAAGTTTCAAGCCTTTCATCAAAAATTGGTTTTTTCATAAGTTCTAACCTTAGCAAATCCCTTCTTTAGTAAAGAAGGTCTCTGTCTGGAATACGCTATATATCAAGCGTATTCAAGATCATGTCTTCCCATAGACATATGGGGAAGACCTGATACACCCCAAGAAACTATTGGCTTTGCAATATTATTTATCTGGCAACGACTCTTTCGTTGTTTCTAAATCAGTCTATTTCTGACCTAACAGACGTCTTCCTATAAAATCAGGTGAAATTTTATGTATGTAAACTAATTCTAATATGTTTTTTCTATAATTGGTCTGACCACTTATTTTGTGTCCAGAATTCTTTCCATTTAATGCTTGTTGTAGTTTTCTTCCAAATCCATTTAGACTGTCGTATCTAATCTTACAACTTAATCTTGGAGCTTCTGCATCTTCATATCCAAATACTGAACCGTTGAATCTTAATTCTGTTTCAAGTCCATTTTTTTTATACTCTACCATTCATAACACCTGCATACCTTACCACCATAAGTATTTAAATCCTTATATTTTAGTTACTATTTAATAGTTAATTGTATGCTAATACCCAACAACTTTTTCTATTGCTTTTACTACTCTTTCTGGTGTAGGGTGATAATAATGCTCTAGTTTTGGCAGCGGTACTATTATGTCCCATCCAGTTACTCTTTCTATGGGTGCTTCAAGATGTAAAAAAGCTTTTTCCTGAATAAGAGCTGCAATCTCAGCACCAAAACCGCAGTGTCGTTGCGCTTCATGTACAATAACTGCTCTTCCTGTCTTTTCAACTGATTTGACTATAGTTTCTGTATCCAGTGGTGACAGTGTTCTTAGATCGATAAGTTCACAGTTGATTGTGGTTTTCTCCAAAGCTTCAAGACATGTTTTTACCATTGACCCATACGCTAAAACAGTGACGTCAGTACCTTCTTGTACGATACGTGCCTTCCCTATAGGTATTTCATAATCTTCTTCAGGCACCTCTTCTTTTATTGCCCTGTAAATTTTTTTGGGTTCAAAAAATATAACAGGATCTGGACTGCGTATTGATGAAAGCAAAAGGCCTTTTGCTTCGTATGGAGTAGACGGTATAACAACTTTGATTCCAGGTGTGTGCGCCATATAAACTTCAGGCGAATCACTATGGTGTTCAAGTGCACGTATGCCACCACCATATGGCACTCTTATAACTAGTGGAACAGTATATCTGCCTTGAGAACGACGCCTTATTCTACTGACATGGTTAATGATTTGATCATATGCAGGAGGTAGAAAACCGTCGAATTGTATCTCGCATACTGGTTTCATTCCATAAACTGCAAGACCTATAGAGGTTCCAACTATTGCGGATTCTGCTAGTGGTGTAGATATAACCCTTTCAGGAAATTTTTCGTAGAGTCCTTCTGTTACACGGAAGACTCCACCATCTTTTGCTATATCTTCTCCAAGTAGAACAACACGGGGATCTCTCTGCATTTCGCTCATAAGAGCCATGTTTATTGCTTGAACTATATTCATACGTGGCATTCTATTTCCTCCTCATTGTGTCTGTTTAAATTTTTCTATCTGCTCCTTTAGATGTCCTGATTTTTCATATACATGCTCAAAAATACTATCTGGTTCTGGAGCTGGAATTGCTTCCATTTTACGTACTGCATCTTCTAGTGTATCGCTTGCTTTTGCTGCAACTGATTTTTTATAATCTTCGTTGAGCAGACCCTTTGCACTCATATACTTTTCAAGTCGGTCAATTGGATCTTTTCTAACCCATTCTTCCACCTCTTTTGGATCCCTATATTTTACAGAAGCATCTGCGGTTGTGTGATCTGCTATCCTATATGTAAGACATTCTATCATAGTAGGTCCACCAGCGTTGTGTGCATTTTCAATAGCATCTTTTACAGCTTTGTAAACTGCAAATACGTCGTTTCCATCCACTTGTATACCTGAAAATCCATATGCAATTGCTTTCTGCGCTATTGTTTCAGAAGATGTTTGTTCTTTAACCGGAAGTGAGATGGCCCATTGATTATTTTCACATATAAAAACCACTGGAAGTTTGAATGCTCCTGCCCAGTTCATAGCTTCATGAAAATCTCCTGTTGATGTAGCACCTTCACCAAAGCATACCATGGTGGCGCTGTTATGTTTCTGGATTTTCATTGCCCATGCAGTACCTACTGCATGTAAAATTTGGGTGCCCACAGGAATTGCCGGAGGGAAGACATTTATACCTTCAGGTATCTTTAGTCCGCGCTCATCGCCTGACCAATATTGTAATAATGAGTGAATTGGCAAACCCATTGCAATCATCGCTCCGTTGTCCCTATACATTGGAAAGAACCAGTCATTCTTTTGCAAAGCAAATGATAGGCCGATTTGTGTAGCTTCCTGGCCTTTCAGTTGGGCAAATGTGTTCAAACGTCCTTGTCTCTGTAGGTTGAAGGCCTTATCATCAAATGTACGTGCAAGTATCATCAGATCATACATTTTCTTGATTTCTGAATCAGGAAGATGTGTTAGAATTTTTTCGTCGTAATTGCCGTTTTCATCAAGTATTTGCATATATTTTACTTCAAATTTTTCTATTACTTTCTTCATATCTCTAATGAGTTTTCGATCAACTTAAAGATTTTCTAGATGCTATTGATTACAGAACAAATCAATTTCCAAGTGCCCATTTTTTTAGTTTCTCGTACGATGTAGAACCACAGATAAAATCATTTGTTTTTTTGTTGAAAAAAAATGGCACACCACCACATAAGCCTTTATCAAACTGTTTTAATAACTGAGCGTTCTTTTCGTTGTGCCATACTTCAATTTTATCTATAGTAAGTCCTAACTCACTTTCTAAACGTTCAACAAGAGGCATCATTTTTATACAATGGCTGCATTCTTTTCCATAGAACTCAAGAAGATCTCCCATATGTATACCTCATAGTTGAAGAAATTTGAATAGAATAATAACTGCTATCGTCTTTTTCTCTTAGCTTTTCCTTTACCTTTTACTTTTGTCATTGCTTTTGTAGTAGTTGTGATATGAGGTCTACTATATTTATAGAGTAGAGTTGCAATAGCTGCAGAAACAACAAATAAGACCAGATGTGCATTCGGACTAACTGTAAGACCGATGGTTGGGAAATCTGTTATAACTCCACCTAAACCTTTTAGCAAGTGCAATATTCCATGTACTCCGAAAAAACCTGAAAGCATGAATGCAGCTTCATAGCGATTGAAACACATTACAGATTATTGTAAGACGTAGTATATAAAGTTTTTTTAGAGTAAATTTGCAAATTAACTGAATCTAAGATAATATAACACCTATCAGAAATCCTAGAATAACAAGATACATCGATGCTTTAAGCATTTTCTGGGCTTTGTGTGAATTACACTTTATTGAATACAGGCAAAGTAATATAGCAGGAATTGCTCCTATGAGATACCAGAAAGAAAATAGCTGAAGGTAATAGGGAAGTATTAGAAATATACAACCTAAGAAGATTATAGCATATGCAATTGCTTTTGCTTTCTTTTCCCCTAGTATGATAGGTAGAGTTTTGATACCGGATTTTTTATCCCCTTTTACATCTTCTATGTCTTTGATTATTTCACGACCAAGAGTGACTATGAATCCAACTAGAACAAAAAATATTAGTACAGTTGGTATGCTTATACCTGATATAAAGCCGGCAGCTAGAAAAGATGAGGCAGCTAAATAAGCTACAAACACATTTTTTAATATCGGTATTTTCTTTGCTTTCCATGGGTATAGAGATGCTATAACCCAATTGAAAATTACTATGAATAGATAATATACACTTACAAAGTAAGATAACATCACACCAAATATTGTCAATAGATAAAAGTAATATAATGCATTCTTGAGTGAGATTTTGCCTGATGGTATAGGTCTACCAGGTGCGTTGATCTTATCTATGCTCTGATCAAAATAATCGTTTATAACATTGCCTGCACCGCAGATTAGAAATGCAACTAATAATGCTAAGGCAAAGGTAAATGTGGTACTAAAAGTTCCAGCTATAAGTGCACCTACTACTAAACCAAGAACTGTAAGTATACAAACACTAGGACGGAGTATTTTTAGATACGGTTTCATAAAAATTCTTTTAAAAATCATTTCTTGGTTAGCTATAAATATCCATATTTTCATATACTAGTATGATAGCACAACAAGTAATAACACAGGATATGACTATAGGTCAGATAATGGAAAAATATCCGTTTGCAGCAGAAATTATGCTTTCGTATGGACTACATTGTGTCGGTTGTCATGTGAATCCTTTTGATACCATAGAAAATGGTGCACGCGTTCATGGTATGACTGACGAACAAATGAATGATATGCTTCAAGAACTTAATGAATTTGCTGTAAAGAAAGCGCAAGATGCTGATCAGCATGTAGACTCACTTACAATAACTGACTTCGCAGCTTCTAAGATGAAAGAGATAATTAAAAGCCAAGGCAAAGAAGGTTATGGTATTAGGATAAGTGTTAGTAAAGGTGGCTGTTCTGGTAATGTCTATGGTGTTGATTTTGAAAATGAGGAGTCTCATGGTGACACAGTAATTGAAAAAAATGACCTTAAAATTTATGTTGATCCTGAGAGTACAAAGATGCTTTCTGGTGTTGAGATAGACTATATAGAAAGTTTAGTACCAGGTCAAGCTGGATTTAAGTTTAACAATCCGAATGCAAAATCCACATGTGGTTGTGGACAGAGTTTCCACTGATCTAGTTTGAAGTGATATTGATAATTATGTTATTAGAGTTGCATGCACATACACATTATTCGCATGGAACAAAAATCCACTATGATGCGATACATTCCCCTGAAGATATGGTTAGAACAGCTGCTCAAAAAGGATTGGATGCAATTGCAATAACCGATCATGATACATTAAATGGTATACGTGAAGCAGTAAAATGCTCCAAAAAATATGGAATTGAAGTTATACCGGGTGAAGAAATTTCATCAAACCATGGTCATATTGTTGCCCTCGGTATATCTGAAGTTGTACCAGCAGGTTTAGATCTACATGAATGCTTGGATAGGATCCATAGTCAGGGTGGTATAGCAATATCATCACACCCATTTGCGATAAAAAGCTATGGTCTTGGTAAATTATGCAGATACTGTGATGCAGTCGAAGCTTTCAACTCACAAAATCTTGACCGCATTTCTAATCTATGGGCTTTAAAATTTATCAGAAAACACTCACTGAGTCCAGTTGCCAGTAGCGATGCACATTCAACAAGTATGATAGGTCATGGTATCACAGAAGTAAAAGCAGATAATATTGATAGTGCTCTGAAAGAAATCAAAAAAGGTCGTACAAAACTGCATGCAAAATATACACCACTTGATGTAATTTCAGATGTTGTGCAATACCGGTTACAAATGTCCTACGATTCAACTATAAATTACATGGATAATAATTGTTCTTTGCCAATACGTTTTATGGGAAAGCAACTTATAAAGCTTGTTCAGAAGAATGATATAGACAATCTCTTCAAGCTCGCTACTTATCTTTCACTTAGTGGTGTTGTTACTTATAATTTTTTCCGTTTGTTCTTAGATGACCTGAATTTATAGGATTTAGTAATGTAGATTTTTGACTTACGTTCCATAAAAGTTTAAAATCAGATCTTCCTTGTATACCCACAAC
>CAYMYT010000045.1:0-339 GCA_964394755.1 uncultured archaeon | reverse complement strand
GCCGTATACAAGCAATGATGTTGGAATTTCGTACTCATCAGGCAGAAATTTTGTTATCGTTAGCTTTTGGTATTTCTCGATATCCCTTACATATTTTTTTTGCATTATAACATAGCGCTTTATTTTCTGTTTTATTCGACGCTTGTGCCAATGAGCATAATAATGTTTTATCATATGAACACCGATGCCGGTGTAACCTATGAGTTTGTAGTCTTCACCCTCTTTCAGAACATCTTCTAGTAGTGCTTTCAAGCCTTCTTTACCTGTAAAAACCTCTATATAATGCTGAACTTTCTCAGGCTTTTCAATTTTTTTCATCTCGTTTATAACATTTTTGAT
>CAYMYT010000044.1:0-7041 GCA_964394755.1 uncultured archaeon | reverse complement strand
GCTTTGCAACATGCTTCACTGTTTCCATGCTTATACTTGTAGGCATAAATCTAATTGATGACCAACTTATAAATAGAGAATTAGTTCTCCATAGAAATTGGGTATTTGTAGCAGGGATCATATTAATAATCTCTTTAGAGTATATGTAATATACATACACCAAAAGAAATCGTAGGTAGAAAACCGACACATGACATATCTAAAATTATACTAAACAGATGGTCTTCAAGAGCGATTAATGGAAGGGAAATTTCATAAATAAAATCACAAATTCTCTTAGTATGTTCATCCTCTGGAAATGAATAGTTTGACGGTGTTCTGAGTCTGATCATTTAGACTGATCAAGTATATATCATCAACAGAAACGTTTAGACCTCCTATTACTGCAGATGATCCTTTTGTTATGCTTTTTTGGTCATTATCTACTTTTATAACAGCTAGTGTAGGTGAAAAAGTACTAATGACTGTGACTGTATAGTTTCTACCACTAAATGTTGTTGTAATGTTTTGTCCACCTCTAAGTGTGTGGAATGTGCCAGTAAGCTTGCATTGTGTAGTGCATGGACCTGTATCGTTATTTCTGGCACTGCCATCATCACATTCTTCCTTATTTTGAAGTTGTACAAAACCGTCTCCACATATTTCTTTAAGCTTAAAATATTTTACTGTAGTTTTTATTACACTTTTAGGAACATAGGTTACTATTGCATAGTATTCATGCCAGCCAAAAGAAGAGTGTGAAGTCTCATATGTACAAGGTGAAGAATTACAGGTTTTAACATTGACATTATCAACATATAGTTGGATTGATGAAATACGTACACCAACTGTTGTTGTTGCTGTATAAGTGACTTTTTGATTTGCCGTTGGTGTAGGTGGTGAAAGTGTTACAGAAGTTGTTGCAGGAGTTTTGTCTACAGCTACTATAAAATTTTTTACTGCACTCTTCTTAGAGTTGCTAGAAGTATCAGTTGCTGTTGCATAGTATGTATGCAAGCCAGAAGAATATGAATTTTCATATCTACAAGGTGAAGAAGTGCAGGTTTTAACATTGACATTATCAACATATATGTCAACAGATGAAATACCTACATTATCTATTCCTGTTGCTGTATGGATAACTTTTTGATGCATCTTTGGCGAAGATGGTGAATGTGTTACATAAGCTGTTGGAGGAGTTTTATCTGTGCCTGTACGTTTTTCTGTTTCTTTCGTAAGCTCTCCTGTCACAGAAGTAATTACAACTGAAGCAACAATAGTAATAACAATAGCGAAGCTAGCAATTGTCCACAATCGGTCTTTATCTATATTAGTTTTGCTAACTTTCTTGACGCTGCTATTTTTCATTGTTTTATTTGACGTACCCTGTATATATTTCTGATTTTTGTCAAACAATCACCCGAAAAACTTTCGAAGTGCAGGATGCATATCCTCAGCATACTTTGTAGCTATCTGCTCGTACAAATTATGGATTATCATAACTGTAAGCAATATTCCAGTACCTGTTCCTAGTGCTTGAGTAAAATCTGCAAAGCTTGCCAATATTCCCAGAAATATACCTGATACTACCGCAAGAGTAGGTATATATCTATTCAGCACCTGTTCAACTATCCTAGGATCTCTTCTAAAGCCTGGCATTTGCATACCTATATCTTCTATTTGACCAGCAACACTTTTTGCATCCATGCCGCTTGTTGAAACCCAAAATACTGAGAATATTGTTGAACCTGCTGTAAATATTAGGAGATAGACAATTACTCGCATAGTCTCAGAAATCTGTGGCAGTCCAATTGAAAAATACGTTATCAACATAGCTAGTAAAAAGCTAGCTACAGAAGACATAATCAACACTCTTATGCCCGTATATTTCATCCGGAATGCTGCAAAAGTTAATATTAAGATTGAGGCCATGAAAATGAGGAAGAAAATCTGGACATTAAGACTAGAGACAGGCTGCACAAACTGAACAAAACCTGATATAGCCTGTCCGTTTGGATCAAAGCATCCTAGAAAGCTGCATCGATTCCCTAATTCATCTGCTTTTGCCGATACATTGCCTATAAGCTGAACATTAGCAATAAGTGCTGCAACAAGTATTACAGGAATATTGCTGGTATATATTAGGTTAAGAGGCCATCTTCTTGAAAACCCTTTGAATGCACCAAAAGCTAGGGGTATCTCAACCTTGATTCCCTGAACATATACAACAATCAAAAAGACGATGATAGTTGCAATAAGTGGCAATAGTGTTGTTGATGCCTGGAATATTTCACCTAAGCTTATATATGAAACAAATCTAGGAATAAGACCTGCTGGAAGTGTCTGGCCAGCAGGCACTATAGGATTGAATGCTACCACAAAAATCTGCTTTGCTACACCAGCTGCAATAAACAGTGATACGCCTGAACCAATACCCCATTTGGATATAACTTCATCCATGAGAAGAACGAGAAAGGCACCGAATGCTAACTGTAATATTAATATCAAAAAGAAGTCAGGAGAGCTTGGTTTAATTGCCCCAAAACTTACATAGGCCCATGCTTCAAATAAAGCAAAGAATACCACCAGTATCTTTTGGGTAGATTGGAATTTCTTTTTGCCGACTTCAGTCTTCGTGTCTATTGGAATAATTTTAGAACCAACAAGAAGCTGCAGAATTATAGATGCTGTTACAATAGGCCCTATTCCTAATGTCATCAGTGTACCGATAGAAGCACCCAATATCAATTCTAGAAATTGGACTCTCTCAGTTTCTGCAGGCTCTATACCGTATAGGGTTATCTGACCAAGTACAAGAAATACTAGAAGGATCATTCCTGTCCACTTTAATCTTGATTTAAAGTTCAGGTAACCCTTAGGCTCTCCTACGCCTGGAATAAATGAGGCTATTCTTTCTACAATCATCTGTCAATTATCACGTGGAAAAGCTTTTATGTATAGTATTATGGATTGTGAAGAACCACTGGTCATCTTGAATAGTCTTCCTAAGAAGATATTAGGAAGACATCATCAAAGATTTTAATATCTCTAAAATCTTTGTGATCTCAGAAACCCTCTAGGGTTTCTGCAGATGATATCTTCGAAAAGCAAAGCTTTTCGAGATGTCAGAAAGCTTCGCTTTCTGCACAGACTAGTGGTATGCCAGATTTCAAACAACTATTTTTTTGTTTTGCTTTTTGTTGATTTTCCTTTTACCTTGACTTTGGCCTTTATTTTGGCTTTTAGCTTACTTTTTGCCTTATTTTTTATCTTAGTATTGGTCGTGGTCGTGGTCTTGGTTTTGGCCTGGTTTTTAATTGTGTGGCTAGAAATCTTAGATTTAACTTCTTTGGAACTATGTGATTTTGATCTCAATACTGGACCAGATTCCGTGATATCAGGATTAAGTCCAAAGCGCTTTCTGAAAAGTCTTACTGCTTCTGCCTGTGCATGAGAAATGACGTTTAGAGGCTTTTCAGGATTTCTGATACCTTGATCTTGATCGTTTCGATGTTGATCGTTTCGATGTTGATCGTCTTGGTCTTGTTCCTTCTGACTTTCAGTACTATAGCCTAGATTTTCTTGAGTTTCATTTTGCTCTTTCTGATATTGATCTTGGTCTCGGTCTTGATCTTGCTGATCTTGATCTTGTTCTTCAGATAAAATTTCCACATCTGACCGGGACTCAAATCCATTGGATTTCTTCTTGGAGGATTGAGATCCCTCACTAGATTCAACATTCTGACTCATTCCTGCATTATTACCGATGATTTGCTCTACAGTCTCACTAATACTATTATTCACAGCTTCCAAGCCCTTATTTGCACTCCTCTGTATTAACTTAGCTGCTGAAACCGCCTTATTCACCAAAGCAAAAGCTTCACCGCGGAACGCTAGAACAATAATAGCAGACACTGAAAGAATTATGTAAAATGAAAAGTATTCTGATATCCACCTCGGAAATATATAGGTTGGAGATATCAACACATATAGCATGGTAAAACCTGATACTACTATGGCAAAACCTACTGCAAACAATGCTAGTATAGCCACTTTCAAAACCATGGAACTTAATTGAAGTCCCTGCAATATAAAGATTTTTACTCGTTTACCTACAGAAGCCTCTATATTATTAGGTTCTTCTTCACAAACTCCCCAACCCGATCTTTCCCTATAATTGGAATTCCATGAGATTCACAATACTTCTCCACACTGTCATAAAATGGGCATCCAATATAAACTATCTTTGAATCCGGCATTCTTTTGAGAAGAATCCCGGAGTGATAAATGAATCTACCTGTTGGTTTACCATAATTCTCAGGAACTTCATCATCTAGAAGATAAAGCCTAGCCTTTCCACCAGCTTCTAAATACTGTCTAAATTCTACACTATTTCCTACAGTCTTAGTTATGAAACTCTCGGGAATTTGACTTGTTATGTCAACTTGGCTTTTACGATCATCTTCAAGTAAAAGTATATCCATAAGTATTTCTTCCATTATATGATATGCAAAGAAAAGCTTAAAAGCTTTTCACTTTCATATAGTAACTACAATTTCGTATATTGGTATTCTTCTGATTTTAGATTTTCTTTGATATATTTACCGACCTTACTCTTATTTACCATTGGAATTCGGTGCAATTGACAATATTGCTCGATTTCAGTAGAAAGCGTGCCTCCAATATAGACTATACGTGAATCTGGCATTTTATCTAAAAGAATATCAGCATGGTAAATGAATTGACCAGTAGGAATACCATCGTCATCAGGAACTTCATTATCTAGAAAATAACGATCAGCTCTCCCATTATTACCCAAATATTGCTTAAATTCTCTGCTGTTTTTTACAAAAGTAGATCTCAACGTATCAGGAATTTGATAGAAAATAGCAAGTCTGCATCCTCTATTATCTTCAAGCACAAGTATATCTACCATGATCATATATGCAACTAAAAGCTTATAAGCTTATTTTCACTTTCTTTTGGTAACTACTATCCGACGCACACTGCACATCTTTCCTGGCAGTTATCCCTATATTGTGTGCAGCATTCACCAATTGGTATCTTTGAAAAGCTCATTCCTTGACATATTCTACATTTTGCTTCGCATTCAAGATTTGTAGCAGAAGGGTTACAGCACTTAGTAAAAAAGCATGTAAATTTACCGTCGTCTCCATAAGCAGTTTTACATGCAATAATATAGTCTTGGAAATCTGGGGCAAAGGTTAGATCCCAGTCGCAACCTTTGCTTTGATATTCAGAACATTTAACGTTGAATAATTGTTCAGCCTCGAGTTTTGTCTGCTCCGCACCAATATTAGTTGTGAAATATTGTAGAAGAAAGCCTAGAGTTATGGCAGAAAGACTTATGATAATTATTATTTTAATCGGTAATTCCATGAAATACTCCCATCTACTCTTCTCTTAATCTAAGATAAAAGAGAATAATAATTGCAATTATAACCAGAGATACTGCTACCAGTGGTAGTTCTAATAGAAATGCAATTATTGTGCCTGCTGCAGTTGAGATAACGATTAGAAGACGTCTAGTTTCATCAAGCCTTCTTCTAATAATTAGGAATGAAGCAGCTGCAACTAACAGAACTACAAATATAGGAATCAGCGGCAGGACTTTAGGTTCAGGTATCTTTTCTCTGCATTTGTTTTCAAAGCACTTTTTATTTGATTTGCAGTCTGTATCTACGGTGCATTCAACTTTTGGGGTCTTAGGCTTGACATTAACTTGGAATGTTCTGATATCTGACACTGTCTTTGCGCCATTATTGTCGTATGCAACAACATGGTAGCTGAATGTACCTGGTGTAACAGTAGAGTACGAACATCCATAATTTTTGCTAAATTGCAGTGCGCAGTATACATCACCAGCAACAACACTGCATTGTGGGTCTTTGCAGATAAAGGCTTTATCTATATTGTCTCCGTTTGGATCTGCTATATTCGTATTGAACTTTATAACTCCACCCTCATCTACTACTCTAGGGGAACTTTCAATTAATGTAGTCTCAGGCGGTCTATTTGCAACTGTACTTATAATTGTCCTAAATGATGCTGATTTCCTTATACCTTTCGAGTTCTGAATAGACAGATTTACAATATCAAGATTGCCTAATACATTTGTTGAAGGTTTCACTATTAGTGTAACAAAAGACTTTTTGCCTGCTGGAACCTCGATCTCTGTTAAACTTCTGCCATCTATTTCTATGGTGGCATCACCTGATTCTACCCTGAATGCATATTTTTCCGATGAAGCGCCGATATTTTCAAGGATGGCATTATATGTAATAGTTTCACTCTTTAGAGTACCGTCAGCATATATTGGATCGAAATAGAAGCCTATCTCTGGCTTTCCTTCTACCCATTCACAGTTAGCATTGCAAAAATCTGTAACAGTAATACCTTTAACAACACGCGTCTGTGTGTCTCCATCAGAACACGATGCACGACAGCTATCCTTTTCGCAGCCTGAAACAAATTCTGTTGTTTGACAAGTACAGGAAGATGAACAAAAGCCAACATCGCTTCTCCTTTTCGTGCGTTTTCCATCACACTCCAATTCTGTTTGACCGCACTGTTCTGATTCTGTATTTGGTGGATCACATTCTTCTCCACGATCTTTCACGTTATTACCGCATTTGTTTGTTGGTGTTTGGATGCAGCTAGAAGTATCTATTATGCAGGATGCGCAGCCTAGGGTTCCGCTTGAAAAGCCAAAGGTTTGGCATGTGTTATTACCAAATTTGTTGCCATCACATTGTTCTCCAAGATCTTGATCTAGTTGGTTATTGCCGCACTTATTTACTGGTATTTTTATGCAATTAGTGGTATTGATTATGCAGGATGCGCAGCCTAGGGTTCCGCTTGAAAAGCCAAAGGTTTGGCATGTGTTATTACCAAATTTGTTGCCATCACATTGTTCTCCAAGATCTTGATCTAGTTGGTTATTGCCGCACTTATTTACTGGTATTTTTATGCAATTAGTGGTATTGATTATGCAGGATGCGCAGCCTAGGGTTCCGCTTGAAAAGCCAAAGGTTTGGCATG
>CAYMYT010000043.1:0-7081 GCA_964394755.1 uncultured archaeon | reverse complement strand
ACTCAGATCTTTCATGACCTTTAATACAAAATCAACAGCGTACGTCATATTATCATCCAGAAAACTCATCAGGCAATGGATATCGAACATCCTTACTTACATTTTCTTTTACCCACTTATCTGAAATATTATATACCCCCGATAAAGTAGGATTTGTATATTCGTGGCCATGATATCCTCTTATCGATTTTTTCACAATATCAGCACCTTTTCTTAAGATAGAAGAATGATTTTTATTAATGAATTTTTCTAGTTTTTCGACGTATTTCTTTTCTATATCAATTCCCATAGGAGAATAGTAACCATATACAGTTTCTATTTGTATTAAATCGCAAGGAATCTTAGAACCAGCACCTTTCTTAAACAGATCATAAGCAGCTCTCATATATGGCGCTAATGTCCTATCGCCTATATTCTCAAGAGATGGAAATTTTCTAAGGTCCTCTGCTTCATACATTACAGAACCTGATTTGATACCTTGTGAAACCATGTCTTAGTGATGATCTAAATGCTTAAATATGCTTATCTGATATCTAGGTCTTCAGCACGCTGCAAAGAAAATTATATAATAAAATCAAGAACTAAGTTTATACAACAGTATCAATGCATATACCTGCTGCAACAGTCATACCCATATCCCTAATTGCAAATCTTGCCAATTGTGGCATATCAGTATTCTTCTCTATGATCATAGGCTTTGTAGGCTTGCATTTTACTACAGCAGCATCGCCTGTCTTTATGAAATCTGGATTTGTTTCTGTTGCCTGTCCTGTCTTAGGATCCAACTTCTTTACTATTTCAGTTATTGTGCATGCTATCTGTGATGTGTGCACATGGAAAACAGGAGTATAACCCTTGCTTATAACACTTGGGTGATTCAATACAATTATCTGTGCTGTAAATTCCTTAACAGGCTTTGCAGCATCTTGCACGTGACATGCGATATCACCGCGCTTTACATCTGCCTTAGAAACGCCTCGTATATTAAATCCTATATTATCTCCAGGCCTTGCTTCCTGATGCTGTTCATGGTGCATCTCTATACTCTTTACTTCACCTTTTGCACCACCTGGCATGAAAACAAGTGTTTCGTTTACCTTTACTATACCTGTTTCAACACGACCAACAGGTACTGTTCCAACACCCTGTATTGTATATGAATCCTGTATAGGTATCCTTAATGGCTTATTGATAGGTTGTTCAGGCAATGTAAACTGATCTAATCCTTCAAGTATAGCAGGTCCTTTATACCACGCCATTTTATCAGATTTCTTTACAACATTATCTCCCTGGTAGCCAGATACAGGTACGAAATTAATGGTTTCAATCTTGAAGCCTATGCCCTTCAATAATTTTTCAACTTCTTCCTTTGTTTTCTTGTAAGCAGCTTCTTGATACTCCATTGCATCCATCTTGTTTACTGCAATAAGCAACTGGTTAACACCTAAAACACGAGCAAGCCATGCATGCTCTTTTGTTTGCTCCTGAATACCATCTTTTGCACTTACAACTAATATGGCAGCATCAGCCTGAGATGTACCTGTAATCATATTCTTTACAAAGTCTCTGTGGCCAGGTGCATCTATAATTGTGAAATAATATTTAGGAGTATCAAATCTTTTGTGAGCTATATCTATTGTAACGCCTCTTTCACGCTCTTCTTTGTATTGGTCCATGATGAATGCAAATTCAAATGTTTCCTTCTTTAATTCTTTTGCTAGATCTTTGAGCTTTCTTAGTTCGTCATCTCTTATCGCACCACTGTCATAAAGAAGTCGACCTACTAAAGTTGACTTGCCATGGTCTACGTGACCTATTACTACAAGATTGAAATGAGCTTTTTTCTCTGCCATCTTTATCACTTTAATATTACTCTAATGAACTATATGCGAATCTTTAAATGCTTTTATCTTGAAGCAAATCCTTTCTTTTGTCTTCGAACACGCTTTGCGTGTTCAAGATCTCGTCTTCCTAAGAAATATTAGGAAGACCAGATAAAGAAGGTCTTTGTCTGGAATACGCTATATGTTAAGCGTATTCAAGATCATCTTGAGAAGTCTTAGAGACTTCTAAGATGACAAAGATGTTTGACATACAAATATCTTTGATCATGTCTTCCCATAAACATATATGGAAGACCTGACATGTCCCAAGAAACATGTGGCTTCGCAATATTATAAATACATCTACAATTTTCTGGAAGATATTATTTTTTCTTTTGCTTTAATTTTACCAACACACTATAACTGGTCGTGCGCTCTTTAAAAGATTTACGACTTGTCTTGACCAAGATGTGATATAGCTAACCAAGTAAAGATTCAGGACATGTTACTTGGTTAGCTAGTAGGAGTCAAATAAAAATTATATCGGGATTCTTTTGTTGGACGACTATACATTATGTTTGACAGTAGAATATCCCTGTATAAAATTCTTACCAGCCAACTTTTGAGTAGTATTTGAATAAGTCTTCTCACGACTAATCAAATTTATAACATCAGGATATGTGTAGCCTTCTATGCCTATAGCAAAATCATAGGATTCTGAATTGGTTTTGCTAGTAGAAGTCCTCTGGTGATTGGACGACTCTAATTCAAATATGGTTTGATATTGTATTCCTTTACTTTCATTTTTATTGAATAACCGGAAGTTCGTACTTATCATTCTCCAAATCTTTTAACGGATCCCTACCATCTATGCAGCGCATGCATAACTCATCTTCTTTTTTTTCAATTGCTCTTTCTGTAGCTTCTTTAGAAAGATAGTGTAATTCATCTGCACCTATATGTTTTCTTACACCTTCTTCATTGCCATATTCTCTTATTACAAATTTATCATCATCGGGCATATCAACACCATATATACATCCCTTAGATTTGCCTATCGGAGGTATTGCTGAAAGAAAATAGATCTTATCAGCGCCAGCATCTCGGCATAATTTTACAGCTCTTCTACTCACAGTTCCCCTTACAATACTATCATCAATAATAATGACTTTTTTACCTCTGATATCAATATCATTTATAATGTTTAGGTTTTTCTCTATAGATCTCCACCTTTCTTCTTGCCCTTGTTCCATGAAGCTTCTTTTTTCTGTGTCTATTTTATAAAAAATGTCTTCAAACGGCACACCACTCTCTTCACTGTAACCATATGCTGTTGGTCTAGGACAGCTAGGTATATATGTAACAAAATCTGCTTGCATTTTAAATTCTCTAGCAAGCTCTACACCCAAATCATATCTGATATTTCTAGATACCTTTCCCAGAAAACTTGAACGTTCATCCTCTATGTAAGTAGAATCAAAAAAACAACGACCTGACTTAGGCTCTATAATTTGCTTTGTACGGATCTTATGGTCTTTGATGAATATAGCTTCACCATGTCTTACAGGTCTCACAACCCTTCCACCAATTTCTGATATAGAAAAATCTTCTGATGACATTATGTATTTTCCATCTTTTTCTCCTAACCATAGAGGCCTCATACCGTATCTATCCCTTACACCTATTACCTCATCACTATCTTTGTCAAGAAATATAGCAGCATACGCGCCTGGCACATTCTTGACAAGCTCTTCAATCCCGAGTTTTTTGTAAGCAATCAAAAAGGCCTTTGTATCATGATCCCCAACATCTTCACCCACTAATTTTTCTAGTAGTTTTATATCAACTTGACCATTGTGAACAACAGCGCAGTCAGCATTATCCACAAACATATGCTCTTCTTTTAATCTTTCAGTGCCACCAATTGTGTGTGGATGTGCATCATATATATACTTTGGATCTTTTCTACCAGAAGTAGAATAACGATTGTGCCATAAGTATGGGCCGTTTCCTCTTCGTTTGAATGCAGTCTGTAAACCTAATAAATTAAATTTACTTGGAGGACCGTACCATTTTAGTACATTTATACCATATTCAGTCTTAGTACCTATACCAGCATTATTCTCTCCTCTATGCCTAAGGACTTTGCCAAGTTGATGAGCATCACGTAGTCTATAAGTCAAACCAACGCTACACATTTCTATCTGGCCCCCATATTTTATCAAATTTCTATTAGTAATCTTATATAGTTGATAATCCCACTCTGTTCTTCTGAAAGGCCCACTCAAAAAGCAAAAAGAATTAGACTTCTTTAACCATACCCTTTCTTTCCCTTATCTTTGCTACAGTTGCTTGTCTTATATCTTCAGGCACTTTTTCAAATGTTATATCTATCAGCGAATAGAAACCACGACCACCTGTTGCACTCTTAAGCGCTGCCTCAAAACCAAACATCTCTGCAACCGGCAATTTTGATTCAACCATTGCCATTCCCAATTCATTCTTTACATCAAGGACTTGACCTCTTCTATTTTGAACTTGGTTCATAGCAGATCCCATCAATTCTTCAGGTACGTCTATTCTTATTGTTTGTATTGGTTCGAGAAGTGTTGGTTTTGCACTTTGTATACATTCTTTCAGTACGTTTGTTATCGCAGGAGTAACCTGTGCAGGGCCCCTATGCATATTATCCTCATGGAGCTTTGCATCTACTAATTTCACCATAAGAGCAGAACACGGTTCTCCACAGATAGGACCTTGATCAATAACACGACGAAATCCATCTATTACAAGTTCCATAGCTTCGTTCATATACTGAACACCTTTTGTTGCATCGATGAACATACTCTTATTATATATATCATATATATTTTTGGCATCGTTTCTGTTCATACCAAGTTCAACAAGTTTAGGAACAGCATCTTTTATGTATTTTCTTATATTATCTTCACGAATCTTGCCTTGTACAAGAGCAAGATAAATCTTATCATCCAACGGTTCAACAGTCATAACAAATTTATTATGTTTATTGGAAGATTTTCCTTCCATTTCAGGTGATGCTCCACGTACACTCTCTCTGTATATAACAAGTGGTGTCGAAGTTTTTACATTGATACCCTTATCCTTTAAAGGTCGCTCTATCTTTGCATCAATATGAAGTTCTCCTAAACCAGAGACAAGATATTCTCCTGTCTCCTGATTAATTTTTATCACAAGAGTAGAGTCCTCTCTAGATACCTGCTTCAAAAAGTTTATCAGCTTCGGCATATCCTTTGGATCTTCACAATCAATTGATTTTGTTACGACCGGTTCAAATATATGCTTTATAGCCTCAAATGGATCCATATTTCTATCTGATACAGTTTCACCAGAAAATGCTTCGTTAAGACCTACTACTCCAATTATATTTCCAGCAGGAATCTCATCAAGCTGAATACGTTGAGGTCCCTTATATATTGAAACTTGCTGTACTCTTCTAGTAAGGTGCTGACCAATCAACTGCACTTCTTGACCACGCTTTAACGTACCTGAGAAAATCCTTCCTGTAGCAACAATACCAGCATGTGGATCAGGTACAACCTTTGTAATGATCATTGCAAGTGGACCTGAAGGATCCATCGAAAGCATACTCTTACCAATATCAGTTTCTATATCACCAAACCAGATTTTTGACATTCTATATTTTTGTGCATTCTGTGGATTTGGTAGATGTCTTATAACCATGTCAAGAACAACTTTATGCAATGGAGAAATCTTTGCAAGCTCAGCATCTTTTCCTTGAGATGTGTAATCAATTATATCTTTGAAAGATATCCCTAATTTTTTCATAGCAGGAACAGATATAGCCCATTTCCTGTAGGCAGAACCAAAAGCAACTGATCCATTCTCAACGTTTACAATCCATTGCTCTGCAAATTCCTTTTCTGAGTATTTTTGTATCAGCCTATTGACCTGATTTATTATACTTATGAAGCGTTCTTGTATTTGTTCAGGTCCAAGCTTCAGCTCTTTTATGAGACGGTCAGCCTTATTGATAAATAAAACAGGTTTCACTCTTTCTCGCAATGCCTGGCGAACAACTGTTTCTGTTTGTGGCATTATTTGTTCCACTGCATCAACAAGAATTATCGCGCCATCTACTGCGCGCATAGCACGTGTTACATCACCACCAAAGTCAACATGACCAGGAGTATCTATAAGATTAATAAGGTGATCATCACCTTCATAATTGTGGACCATACTAACGTTTGCAGCCCATATAGTAATTCCACGCTCTTGTTCTTGTTTCTCAAAGTCTGTGAAAAGTTGCTTGCCTGCTAACTCTTCAGAAATCATTCCTGCTCCTGCAACCATGTTGTCGGTCAGTGTTGTCTTGCCGTGATCTAAGCACTAAGGCCAATTAATACTGGTCTTAAATGTGCGCGGCAATAGCAATGTTTCTGACTTTTTGAGGGTTGACCATCAGACTCTTT
The DNA here is from genome assembly GCA_964394755.1 of uncultured archaeon. Lineage (GTDB taxonomy): Archaea > Aenigmatarchaeota > Aenigmatarchaeia > GW2011-AR5 > GW2011-AR5 > CAYMYT01. The sequence continues at coordinate 786 of CAYMYT010000043.1, read as the reverse complement.
ATCTGTTCTATATCACTTGCCATGCCACAATAATTTAATGTAATGTATTAAAACTTTTCCAAGCATTGCTGGCGTTAAAGATAACTATAATTTTATATAATTTTGTGTTATTCCAATACTGTGGTAAAAAAATTCTTCTTGGAACTTGATCATTCAACTCCTGAAGAAGCCTATTCTAAAGGCAAAAAGGCTCTGAGCTTCTTGAGGAGAGAGTATCGCGACTCATTTTTAAAGAAAAGTTTGGGTATGAAAATAAACAAAAACGTGCTTACAAGAAGGACACATTATTACGACAGACTGAGATATTTTCATGATAAATACGAGTGTGCTGTTTTTGGCGACTTAAAAGTTGTTTCTGATCAAGATATGGTGACAACTGATATGGTGCATGAAGACCTGCATCTGGATTATATAACAGTTTCTGCGAACCTTGAGCCTAAAATATTAGAGGATTATGTAAAAATTCTGGAAAACAATGGAATAAAGACTGTTGGATTTGTAGATAAGATGTCTGATGTGGATGCTTCGGATAAAGTATATGAGTCAAGCTTAGTTGCGCAGAAAGCTGGATGCTATTCTTTTTTTATGGAAAGTCATATGCTAAGAGAAAAAAGAATACAAAGGCTAGAAATAAAGAAGTTTGCAGCAGACATTAGAGTCGATCAAAGAGATAGACCTACAAGAATCACGGCTCCAGACACCGCTGAATTAATATCTCAGATCGATTATGTTGTTATCTGGAACACGTCCAAAACTACCAACTTTAGTTGGTATGTATTAAGGACG
>CAYMYT010000042.1:6368-7090 GCA_964394755.1 uncultured archaeon | reverse complement strand
CACCACCTAACTTGCCACCTCAGGTAGTTGACCAGATCTCAAAAAGGTGTACAGGAGCAACACAAATCCTAACAGGAAAGAAAACTAATACATCTGATTTTGGATTAATATCAGTTGATCAGTTGCTACAAGAATTACAGTCGTCCAATAAAATATAGTATGATTTTATTGGACTCCTACTAGCAAAACCATCTCGTGTTTTCTGGTTTTGCTATAGGCTTCCAAAGAACTGATTTTAATAGAAAATCTTTATATACTTTTGACCCATATATGGTACATATGGTTCAAAAAAGAGACAACCTAGAACTAGATGTCATTGAGTTATTATTGAAAAGAGAAGATCATGTTAGAGGCATTGCTAAGAAATTAAACGAATCACATTCTACAATATCACGGAAGCTAAATAATCTTAAAAAAGAGAATGTAATTGATTCCAGAAACGAAGGTAAGAATAAAGTATTCTTTCTAAGACAGAACACTATCACAAAAAGTTATATAATGCAGGTAGAATCAAATAAAATAAGAAAAATAATACATATGTATCCGGAGTTAATGATCATATTCGAAGAAATTCTAAAGAAGACAGATGAAAAATTGATCGTACTTTTCGGTTCATATGCTAAAGGTCTGGCCAAGAAAGACAGTGATATTGATATTTTTATAGAATGCAAAAAAGAAGAATTAGGGCTGACGCCCGTGCATACGGAGGTGTGGGAGGGTTT
>CAYMYT010000042.1:0-6358 GCA_964394755.1 uncultured archaeon | reverse complement strand
TTCGATACGAAATCTCCATTGATCAAAGAAATTATAAAAGATCATGTAATCATCAGAGGGATTGAAGTATTTCATGAGTATGCTAAACAAATTTCTGAATAGTCTGAAGAAAGAAGGAAGAATAGAATTGATTGAGCCATCCGAAGAAATTTGCAGTTCTTATTCAGACAAATCTACCAATTGCTTAAAGTCAGCAAAATTATTGTTACAAAATAATCTGTATGAAAATTCAATTGGCATGTCGTACTATGCAATGTATAATTTGCTTCTTGGACTATTGTTCAGAGTTGGTATCAAATGTGAGAATCATAGTGGCTCTATTCTTTTACTAAAAATATTATTCAATCAGAATGAATTATATCAAATCATTTCTGATGCGAAAAAGGAGAGAATAGATAAGCAATACTACGTAACAACAGATAAGGATGAGATAACTAAAGATATAGCACAAGAATTGCTTAGTGACGCTGAAGAATTCATACTAAAAATGAAATTGGTTATCAACAATCTAAATAATGATTATGTTGAGGAAATCCAGGAAAAATATCAGGATGTAATAGGAAATGATTAAAATCTTGCATTGCATCGCGCATTGATGAGTGTACACCCTTTACTTATCTTGAATCATAAAATGTCCTTATCTTGAACACGTCCAAAACTACCAACTTTAGTTGGTATGTATCTGCAGAAACCTTATAGGTTTCTGAGATCACAAAGATGTTTGTATGCAAACATCTTTGATGATATAATACAACGCAGTTTGCATATAGATAACTGCATAGTTTATGCGACATATAGCAGTTATCTATATATACTTTTCAAGTTAAAAAATAAAGATGACAGCTAATGTTAAAAGCCTATCAGAATTCACAAGAAGAGAAGTGTTTACATCAAAAGGTTCACACTGTGGTAAGGTTGCTGACGTAGAAATTGATATGGAAAGATTCAAAGTAAAATCCATTGTAATTGATTCGATGCGCGGAAGCTTCTTTTCAAATCTTGTAGGCGACAAAAGAGGCGTTGTTGTACCATATTCAATGGTTCAGAGTATTGGAGATATCATCATAATAAAACATATTCCTGCACAAACAGATGATATGGAAGAAAAACCAGCTTCTGCTTGAACTACTCCTAGCTTTCACAAAATCAAATTCTTAAATTCTGCAAAATCAATTAAAAATATGCTTTTACCTCAACTAAAGGCCTTTGAGTTGCTCAAGAAATATAATATAGACGTGCCAAGGATGTGGATTGCTCAAAACACTGAACAAGCGGTATTTGTGGCAGAGAATGTGAAATACCCTGTTGTGGTTAAGATCGACTCGCCTGATATAGTGCATAAGTCAGATATCGGATGCGTACGTATTGCTTACAATGAAGATGAGTTGAAAACTTCTTTTATTTCAGTGATGCGAAATGCCAGTAAAGTAACAAAATCTAAAAACTTGAATGTAGTAGTACAAGAATTTCTTAGTGGGTACGAATGTATAATAGGTGCTAGCTATGACAAACAATTTGGCCCTGTTATAATGTTCGGATCTGGCGGCGTAATGACAGAACTCCTGAAAAATGTGGTTTTCAGACTTATTCCTATAAACGAGAGTGATGCTAATAGCATGATTGAAGAAACTAATATATCAAAGCTTGCCAACTTCCGCGGCAAAAAAGTTGATCTTAATAACGTGGTGAAAGCACTGCTTGCAGTCTCGGATTTGATGCAGACTGAGGAGATAAAGGAACTTGATATAAATCCAATGTTTCTTGGGGAGAGAATAGTGGCAGCTGATGCACGAATAATACTATAGGTATTGCTATGAGAAAAGGCAAAGAGTTCTACGACGCAAAATATAAGATGGCAATGAGTCTTGCTGAGAGTGGTTTATCAGTGAAGGAGATTGCCAAGCAGCTGGATATATCAGATTCCTGCGCTTACATGTGGTCCAAAGGCAGAAAACCAAAGGATGGCAGGGTTACTGAGTTTATATCATTATTGGAAAAAGGGCCAAAACATGAAGCTGAACTTCCATTTGTAAAAGGGAAGCACAATGAAGTATTTTTGCTTGCGACCAATAGGGGTCTTCCTGTTAAACGCATTATAATGAAAGGATTTGGCACATGGTACTTTTTGGATGGACAAGAAGAGCAACTTAAGATGCGCATGAACGGTGTTATCAAAAAAATCAAGGAAATATAAAATAAAATAAAAAAAAGAAAATTGTTCACTTAAACCTTTTTCTTTTGCTTTTTCTTCACAGCCATTTTATTCACCATCGATAGATTCGAGAGACCAGTATAAATATTTTTTGTAATTTCAACATCTAATTTGACATACAATTTATTGATTTTTTGTGTTTGTGCAGAAAATTTCACTACCGAGAAATGTAGTAATGTTCAAATATTACTCTCCATTACTATATAGTATGCTCGACTACTTTTTTAGACCATCCAGTGTTGCAGTTATCGGTGCAAGCAGGAACCCTAAAAAATTTGGTTATATTGTATTCCAGAATTTTTTTGAGTCAGGCTTCAATGGTAATGTGTGGCCTGTGAACCCAAATGCAGAGACAGTATATGGTGAGCGCTGCTATCCCAATATAATGGCGATAAACGAGAAGGTAGATCTGGCTGTAATAGTTGTGCCAGGAGAAAAGGTTGTAGAGGCAGTAGCTAACTGCGCAGAAAAAGGAGTAAAAGCTTGTATAATACTTTCAGCTGGTTTTGCAGAAACTGGTAATACTCAGGGTGAGGAAGAAGTAATGAAAGTAAAGGGAAACATGCGAATATTAGGCCCTAACGTTATCGGCATATACGATTCGTATAGCTGTGTTGACACCATTTTTAATACAAGATATAGGCAAGGAAGGCCGAAAAGAGGTACGATAAGCTTCATATCACAGTCAGGTGCTCTTGGAGCAGCTCTGATGGATTGGTGTTCTCTTAGCGGAATAGGGCTTGCAAAATTCATATCAATAGGTAATAGGCTTGACTGCGACGAAATTGATTTTCTTACGTATTTGGAGCACGATCGTAATACAGAAATAATAGTACTTTATCTAGAAGGAGCAAAAAATGGCCGTCTTCTATTCGAAAAATTGCGTGAAATAAGAAAACCTGTTATAGCAATAAAATCAGGAACAACAGAAGCAGGCCAATCTGCTGCAATGTCCCATACAGGGAGTATGGCAGGCCAATCTATGATATATTCTGGTATGTTTAAGCAGTCTGGTGTGATAGAGGCAGCTGACCCGGAGGAAATGTTTGACTTTGCTAAGGTATTTTCACAACCACTTCCTATAGGGAATAGGAGTAGGATACAGATAATAACAAATGGAGGAGGTTTTGGGGTGCTTGCTGCTGATGCCATTATTCATAATGGGTTAGAGATTGCTGCATTGGATAAAAAAACGATAGATAAAATTGCCAATACTGTTCCTAAACATGTAAATGTTTCGAATCCACTTGACCTTACTGGCGATGCTGATAAGCTTAGGTATAAAGCAGCATTGGAGGCTATAGTTGAAGACGATAATATCGATGCAATAATGGTTATAATACTTTTTCAGGTCTCTGTTGTGGAGAGCGATATAGTTAATATTATAATAGATATTAACAAGAGGTGTAGGAAACCTTTGATAATATGCTCAACAGGAGGCGAATTTGCAGAGCTTCATAGACGCTTATTTGAACAAGCAGGAATACCTGTTTATTCGTCACCTATGAGGGCTGCAAAGGCGCTAAAAGCACTATTTAATCACGTAAAATATCAGATTACCAAAATAAAAAATAAAACCTGATCGTCTTTTTCACAAGCTAAAAAAACTATTTATACTGAGAAAATCAACATCATGATATGAAAGGCGTAACAGGTGTTATCGTTGCAGTTCTACTTTTACTAATAGCAATAGCTATGATAGGTATGGTGTTTACCTTTTTCACAGGACTTACAACAAGTGCTACACGAGAAGCAGAAAAAACGATAACACAAGTCCAGAAAGAATCAGCTACAAGGGCGTCAATAATCTCACCGATATCAGGTAAAATAACTGTACAGAATACAGGTACAACATCCTTCAAGAAGGAAGAGATATTACTTTTGGAAAATGATGCTTTGAAGATTGAAGGTCAAGATGAATGTGAATTAACAGGTGTCTGGGGTGGCAATGCAGAAGATATAGTCCCAACAAACAGACTAATGATATCTAAATGTAAGTGTGAACTTGATTCAACTATCAAGATACTATACCGCGGAAATGTTCTAGATTCAAGACCATGTGTAATAGCCTGAATAAAATTCTAGATGATCCTCGAATATGTGAAACATATTCAGGATCTTATCTTTCCATAGGTGTATAGGAAAGATCAGATCTCAGAAATCGTACAGCTTCTGATATGATATTAAGCCTTTCCAGCTATAGCTACAAATATGTTCATTACAGATCAGGCAGCTATGGTAGTTAAGAATAGTTTAATAGTTTCTGATTTGCATATCGGAATAACATCAGATCTGTATAAGGCTGGTATAATAGTTCCATCACAAGCTGAAAAATTTTCTGAAAGGCTCAATAAACTAGGGAAAATGGTAAAAGCCAAACAGCTTATAATTGTTGGCGACCTAAAGCATTTCGTAAAGGGTATTTCTAAAAATGAATCATACGAAATACCACTATTCTTTTCTAATCTCCGCTTCAGAAAAATTGTTATAGTAAAAGGCAATCATGATGGTCGCATAGAAAGTTTGGTACCTTCTAATCTTAAAAGAAAGATAATTGTTAAAGAATGGTATGATACTAATGGATACCATATAACGCATGGTCACCGCATTCTTAATACAAAATTAGATAAAATAATTATGGGACATATTCAGCCACAAGTAAGATTCGTTGATAAATATGCTACATATACACTGCCATGCTGGATAAGAGGGAAGCTAGAAGACGATAGAAAGCTTGTTATATTGCCAGCCTTTAATGAACTCTGCGGAGGAACTGTTATGAATCACAGTAAACTTTTAGGACCAATTGTGAAGAATCTTAACTATAGTAAAACAAAAGCGTATCTTTTGGATGGAACTGATCTAGGTTTTCTGCCTAGCTTAAAGTAATGTGCCATTGTGTGATGAAATATGACATTCAAACTATTTTCAAAAAAGATGCAAGAATTGATAGATGAAAAAGGATTTTTGGAGCCAACTTTACCACAGAAAATTGGAATACCTGAGATACTAGATGGAAAAAGTGTTATCATAGTTGCGCAGACAGGTCTTGGGAAAACTGAAAGTGCAATGCTACCAATACTTGACAAGATATACCAAGAAAAGACAGGTCCTATTTCTGCACTTTACATCACACCACTACGTGCTCTGAATAGGGATCTTATGGACAGACTGTGTTGGTGGGCATCAAAGTTAGATTTAGATATAGCTGTAAGACACGGAGATACATCTCAGAGAGAACGTATCGTACAAAGGGAGATGCCTTCGCATATACTGATAACTACACCAGAAAGTTTGCAGGCTATTCTTACAGGCAAGAAATTGAGGGAGCATCTAAAAAATGTAAAATATGTTATTGTTGATGAAATACATGAGCTTCTGGAAAGTAAAAGGGGTACTCAACTTACATTAGGTCTTGAACGTCTTAGAGAACTTGCAGGAAATTTTCAACGTATAGGAATTTCAGCAACAATAGGTGACCCTAAAGTTGCTGCTAGTTGGCTTAATGCAAGTACTATAGTTGATGCTACATCAGAGAAGATATACAATATCAATGTTGAAGCACCTACTGTAAAGAAAAAGGATATTGTGATAGCTGAAGAACTTTTTATTAAGCCGGATAGTTGTTCAAAAGTAAGAAGATTGCATGAACTCATTAATTCGCACAAGAGTGTTCTTGTATTTACGAATACACGCGAAACAGCTGAGCTGTTATCTTCTAGATTGATGAGTCTTGGACTCATAGAACATGCAGTACATCATGGTTCTATTTCAAAAGAGAGAAGAATAGCAAGCGAACAACGTTTTAAAAGCCAGAATATCAGGGCTCTTATAGCAACATCAAGCCTTGAGCTAGGTATAGACATAGGGGCAATCGATCTTGTTGTACAATATCTTTCTCCGAGGCAGATAACACGTTTACTGCAGCGTGTAGGAAGAGCTGGACATGGTGTTGGTAGGGTAAGTAAAGGAATAATAATTTCAGGTGGTGAGGACGAATTTGAGGCATCAGTTGTTGTGAAAAGGGCATTGGAGAGAAAATTTGAAAAAATCAATGTGCATGAGTGTGCACTTGATGTACTATGTCATCAAATCATTGGAATTGTAATGGATGCTGGAAGAGATACCGATCATAACTATGTATAT
>CAYMYT010000041.1:6334-7242 GCA_964394755.1 uncultured archaeon | reverse complement strand
ATCGAACTTCAATAAAAAGCACATGTTTATCTGGAACACGTCCGCTTTGATGAAAAACTAACGTGTTCTGGATCCCATCTTCCTACAAAATACAAGGAAGATAATGATAAAAAGTTAGACAAAAATATACAATCATGCCCAGCTGGGAATACGAATACGACCCTGAAACACAAAAAATGCGTATGCGCTGCACTGACTCTGTTTTCGAGCTCAATCTTGAAGATTCATGGCAATGTATGGCAGCTGTAATTGATAAACTCATTGAACTACGTCGAGTTGCGAGAATAGTACTGATTGGCACTCACGAATACGAGTACAGCTTCGACGAATCTAGAATGCTTTTAGAAATTGCAATTGTTATCGATAAAATAATCAAAGATAAAATTATCTCATTAAGAAACGTTGTTGTCAAAGGCTGTGAATCTGATGCACCAAGACGTTTTGCATTCCTCAATAATCTACTCTCAGAGATGAGATACGATCCTATAGCATCGTATAAAACACTATTAAGAGAAATTAGGCATACATCTGTTCACATACAACGTACATCTGCTCTAGAACAGTCTTGTCTTTTGCACTATGAGCATACATTGCAATTAATAAAAGTCATGCTTGATCGCTGCACCCTTATACAACAAGTGAAGGACAGGCTTCCAGAACATAGGTATAGGGCACTCTACAAAAAAATATTTCACCCAACTATAAGGCCCTCCTTCATCTTCACACGCTACCTAGCAGTGCCGCCAGTAAATGCAGAAATGCGTGAGCGTTACATTACAGGCGAAAATACAGTTGAGATATATCATATACCAGGCAAAGTGCGTAAATTATACCATCTTATCCCACCAGAATTTCATCTTGCAGAAGAAGAATACACTTTACTAGATGATGCGCGCCGCTACCTTGGA
>CAYMYT010000041.1:0-6324 GCA_964394755.1 uncultured archaeon | reverse complement strand
AAGCAGAAGTCACAGAGCCGCAGCATGCTCGTGAAAACATGTTTAGAATATGCTTGGATATGCTTCGCGAACTTTCCAGTTCTCCAGAAAGAAATATGAAAACAAATGAGAGCAGGCTTCGTGAGCTTGCAAATATATTAACAAGATATACAGCTGGCCTTGGCACCTTAGAGCTTCTTCTTCAGGATGAAAATATACAAGATATCGCCATTAATTCCCCAATAGGCCAGGCACCCATTTTCATTTTCCATGCTGATTTCATGGAATGCGAAACGAATATTATACCCAACATAGAAGAAGCTGAGAGCTGGGCAACGCGCTTCAGACTGCTTAGTGGTAGACCACTAGATGAAGCAAATCCTGTACTAGACACAGAAATATCTGTACCAGGCGGCCGGGCAAGAGTTGCAGCGATAACACGCAGTATATCACCAGAAGGCCTTGGTTTTGCACTAAGACGCCAAAGAGACAAACCATGGACATTCCCTTTATTTATAAGCAAACATTTTTTCGATCCTTTTGCAGCAGCTCTCATGTGGTTCCTCATAGACGGAAATCGTACAATTCTTATTGCAGGCACAAGAAGTTCTGGAAAGACAGCATTTCTTGGAAGTTGCCTCGTTCAGATAATGCAAAAGATAAGGATAATTACAGTGGAGGACACATTAGAACTTCCTGTTACTCAACTAAGAGAACTGGGTTATAATATTGAACGCATGAAATCAAGGTCTGTTATAACGCGTGTAGAAACAGAAATATCTGCTGAAGAAGCTCTTCGTACATCCCTAAGATTGGGCGACTCATCGTTGATAGTAGGAGAAGTAAGAAGCACAGAAGCACTTGCCTTATATGAGGCTATGCGTATCGGAGCTCTTGCAAATGTTGTAGCAGGAACCATACACGGAGCAAGTGCATACGGTGTTTTTGATCGAGTAGTGAACGATCTTCATGTTCCTGCAACAAGTTTCAAAGCAACAGATATAGTTTTCATAGCAAACATGCTGAGGAGCCCTGACGGATTGCACGGCTTCAGACGCGGTGTAGAAATGACAGAAGTTCGCAAGCACTGGAAATCAGATCCAGCAGAAGAAGGAGGTTTTGTGAATCTGATGGAATATTCAGCATTAGATGACAGATTAAAACCAACAAGAACTCTTCTTGCCGGCGAGTCTCAGATAATAAATGACATAGCTAGTCGTGTGCGTGAATGGAAAGGCAGATGGGATGACATATGGTCTAATATTAATTTGCGCGCCAAGATATTTGAGAGCTTGGTTGAAACTGCTGCTATAAGAAATATGCCTGAGATAATGGAAGCACCATTTGTAATAGAATCAAATTCTCAGTTTCATCTTGCATCAGCTGCTGTAAAAGAAGAGACTGGTTGGCTAGATTCATCAGAAATATATGATAGATGGCAGTTATGGCTCAAATCTAAGGTTTTATAGCACCTAGCCAATTAATTATAATGGAGCCTTCCAGATCACGAGAATACAAAATATTCCAGGAAGAGGAATCGTATTCGCGTCTTCCAAAAACATTTTATGAACGTGCATGCCAAAAAGCAGAAAAAATACTGCATATAGAATGTGATACGAAATCAAAACAAAAAATTCAGGATCAAATAGATTTTGCTCACCTGCGTGTTACACCTAACGGAGTTGCTTCTCTTCCAATATTATTTGCATTCATAACATGTCTACCAACACTTATTCTAGTTTTAATAAATGTTTTCAGTGTTAAGATAGAAATACTTCCTGGCATCGTATTTTCCGGCATATCCATCGGCATTGGCGCTGTAGTAATGATTTCTGTTATGCCATTTATCTACTACCTATACGTTTATCCAAGTCATCTAAAAAGAAAGTATGAGATGGATACAGGATCCGAAATCGTTACCATGATCCTCTATATGTCCATGTACATGCGCAATGTCCCAAATCTTGAAAACGCACTGCGATTTACAAGCGAAAATATACAGGGTAGTCTTGGAACAGAATTGAAAAAATTGATGTGGGACATCGAGCTAGGAAAATATTTCAGCGCAGAAGAGGCTCTTTCAGACTACGCTGAAAAATGGAAAACTAATAGGCACTTTGTTGAGGCCATCTCTATATTAATAAGTTCACTGAGTCAGACAGGAGAACGTAGAACTAACCTACTTGATGAGGCAGTAGGCGTGATACTAGAAGGTAATCGTGAGCAGTCAAAACACTTCAATCAAGAGTTGAAGATGCCTGTGATGATTGTTCATGCACTTGGTATAGTCTTGCCATTAATGACACTTATTCTATTCCCTATAATAGCAGCATTCCTTGGTGTTGGAAGCTTCATTCTCTTCGTATTATATGACATAATTCTTCCTATAGTCCTCTTTTTCATAATATCCGGCATAATGGAAAAGAGACCATCCACTTTCAGTAAATTAGATATAATTGATAGTCCTGACATGCCTCCGCCAGGAAAGTTCAAGTTAGGAAAAAGTTTTGTTTCAGCATGGATCCCTTCACTTTTAGCATTAATAATACCTATTCTTGGTATAGTATATTGGTTTATAACCAAAGATAATATTTTGAGTTCAGTAGCCATATTAGGCGGTGTTGCACTTTGCATTGCAGCATACTTTCTTGCCCTTTCAAAGCAGCGTATGGAACTACGTAACACTACACGTGCTGTTGAATCAGAATTTGCAGAAACACTCTTTCAGCTATCAAACCAGATAGGTTCTGGAGTCCCTATAGAACTTTCAATTGAGAAAGCTTTGAAGCGTATAGAACAGTTTCGTGTAAAAGATCTATTCAATCTTGCTCTCAAGAATATGCGCAATTTTGGTATGACATTCTCTCAAGCATTCTTCGATAAAGAATATGGCGCAATACGATACTATCCAAGCAGATTAATAAAATCAGTTATGCATGCAGTTGCCGAGTCAAGCAAAAAAGGTGTTTCAACAGCAAGTCTTGCAATGTTCAGTATATCAAATTATCTGAAGAATTTACATGAGACACAGGAAGATGTTAAAGAGAATCTAAGTGATACACTAAATTCATTAAAGTTTCAAGCATATTTCTTGTCACCATTTATCTCAGGTATAATAGTAACAATGGCAATAATTATAGTTGGTACACTTCAAAAGCTCTCATCACAGCTTTCAGCACCAGGTTTTTCAAATGTTCCACTCACAACGTTTCAGAATATTACGATACAACCATTTGAGTTTATAGTTGTGGTCGGCATATACATGATAGAAACAACATTCATTCTAGGTGGATTCATAAACGGCATTGAAAACGGAGAGGATTCTATAGGAAAGCAGTATACCATAGGAAATGCTATTATTGTAGGCTTTACAGTTTTTGTACTGTCACTTTTCATCTCACTTTCAATATTCGGTCCTATAATATCAGGCGGAATTTGAATATCAAGAATATGGATATGAAGATGTTGATTAACATATGATTAATATTTTAGAAGAAAATGTGGTCAGAGATGTTATATTTGATTATGCCTGTTTTGCCAATTCTATAACTTTTTTCACATCGCCAGAAAATACTTTACTCGCCCTTAGTATTTCTATAGCAGTTATTTTGCCATCTTTAGCAACATCAAAAACTACTCCATTAGGTAATTCTATACTTTTCCAGTAAGTTTCTTTGCTTAGCTGGATACTCAATATATCCTCTTCATCATCGTATAACATTTCCATATCATTCACCTAATCCATCCAGAATGCTGTTATTACTTTAATCTTGTCTTTACTTAATCTTTTGTACACGACTTTTAATAATCTTCCAGATGGTGGTATTCTGGCTATTGCATTAAGAGCATCTTCCCAATATTTATCTTTCAAAATTGCTGAGTTCTGAACTGCGTAAATTATGAAATCATTGTTTATATCTTTTCTGTACAGTTTTCGGTTTTTCCAATGTATCGAGTATTCCAGTTCCATTTTATTGGTTTGTAGTTGTAAGTTTATAAACCAACGATATTGTAATCAATTAGAATTCGCTTCGCTTAATATTACTCTCAATCAAGCTTCAACCATACTATGCTTTTCTTTTATCTCATGTATTAAATTCGACAAAGATTCTATATTTTGAGTTAGCGACGGTAAAAATTGCTTGAATGCCTTTTCTAAGCCACCTATGCGTGCTTCTGCATCATCAAGTCGTGCTTTTATTTCTGTAATTCCAGCAGAAACATCAGTTATAGCAGGCTGTGGAGCAGACTTCATATCCTCAATACTTTTTGTAAGAATTTTTATTGATAGCTTCAAAGAATTGATTTCATCGCCATATAACTTAGCATCCTTCTTGATCTGTTCAACCTTTTCCTGAACAATACCTTCAACAACCTCTTCTATGAGAACCTCAGGTTGTATTTCATCAACTTCTGGCGGTCTGCTCGATGGCATGCTTGACATACTCGATGGCATGATTTCTTCCATTTCAGTTGGGAACTGTTGTGGTTTTCCTGGCATTTCCTTGTATTCTTCTCTAGGTGCAGTCGCAGGCATCATAGCCTTAGGCATTTCCCTATATTCTTGCCTAGGTGCATTTACAGCTTCCCTACGCTCTTCCATTTCAGAAGCAGGTGGAGATCCTATACGTTCTTTTATGATCTGAAGCATCGATTTTTGAATCTCTTCATATTTATAACCACGTTTCTTGAAATTTTTTACAATATCTTTGTCACTTATGCCACTGTTGAACATGTTTTTCATTTCTTCGAGTGGTAGAGGTTTTATTTCCTTTTTCTTCCCAAAGATAGACATTATATGTATTGCTGTTAGTATTATTTAAAATTTATTTTCTTCGATCTGGTACTTTTTTTGGAGATTTCTCAGTGGAGACAGCAACTCAAACATATGCTCTATCTCTTTTATGTCCTTCTTACTTGCAAATCCAGTTAGAGAACGATTCATTTTTTCAAGCGTATTTTTTAGCCTAAGAAGTTCATCATTTGCACCAGTTATAGTTTTTTCTATTTCAGAGACTTTTATGGTCTGATTCTTCAAGCCTTTAATGCTATTTTCTTCCAGGGAAGCAAGACGATTTTCAATTATCTGCAGTCTTTGTTCATAAGATCTCAATTTTCTCGAATCTTCATTACTGCGTCTAACAAGCTCCTGCAACACCGCAGCACTGAAAACTTCTCGTGTAGGCATATATCATAGATTTAGTTTCGTGATATATTAACGTTTTTTTGCTGGGAATGAATGTCATTTCCCTGTAGCACACCATTATTTTCCTGCTATGTACCACACAGATGCAACAAGAATAATAACTACAAGAGCAGTAATAATAGAAGATTCTCCAAAATCAATATTCAAAATAATTGATGCAGCAGCAACGAATATTATGATGCCTATGATAGCCAATAGGTATATTACACTTTTATTTTCTGCAAGCTTCTTTATGTCGCCACCAGACATTGCTACGAATAATACTATAACCATTATTCCTGTAAGTATTACTATAGCCATTGAAAAGAACTGTGTGAAAAAAGCCGCAAGTAATGGACCACCAAAAGCAGCCACAAAAAATCCAATTACTGCCGAGGCAGCTGCATCTATTTTACGATCTTCACCAAGTACTTTGCTTTTTGTAAGCAGTCCATAAAAAACTACAAAAGTGAGGACCCATAACAGCAAAAAATTTAAGTATCCTGTCTGATCAAGATTTCTGATAAGTAACTCAAAAGGATTTGACATTTATACCACTTTTACGGATTTACTCATTAGGTCCTTTCTTAGGTTTTTCCTCTTTTTTGCCTTCTTCATGCACAATGTAGTATACCGCAACCAAAACTAATCCAACTACAAAGAATGTTGAAAGCATTGGCGAGCTCAAGATTTTCACACCTGAAAATTCTGCGCTAGTTGCTGTAAGGAATAGTATTGCACCAACAGCTATCAGTACAAGAAGCGTTGACAGATTTCCTTTTCTATCACTCAGTACTTTGGCATCATAACCAACCAGAACTGCAAAGAGTATAACAACAAGTAAGCCTGTCATGAATATGGCTGATGGACCAAAAAATGCGGTGAAAAATTCTGATATAGCTGGTCCTGTATTTGCAGTTACAAAGAATGCTATAACAATCGCAAGCATTCCTGAAACTTTTTTGTTTACATCACCGAATATACCTGCCTTCATCAGCAATCCATAGACTATTGCAAACGTGAATATCCATGGCAGTAAGAAATCATAGAAGCCAAGTTCTGATAGATTAGATAACATATTTTCGTGAAATACCATGCCTATTATTTGTTTTGCTTGTATATAAGTTTATTGTCTTGAAACTAACTAAAAAAATTGAATT
>CAYMYT010000040.1:0-7314 GCA_964394755.1 uncultured archaeon | reverse complement strand
GAAAAATAGCCAGTAGAGTAATATACCGCATTCATTTATTTGTTTACCACGCCTAATAAAGTTTTTAGATTTGTAGAAATGTGATATGCTCTACTTAAACAATCTGTCTCTACATACATTGCATATAGTTCCTAATGAAATCTTGTTAAGTTCACCTGTACATACGATACAAGTAGTAGACTCAATACGCGCTCTTTTTTGTACTGGCATATTTATCACCTGATACATGATTTTACAAAACCTATAAATAGTGGTGCAGGCTTTCCAAAGCGCGATTTAAATTCAGGATGTGCCTGAGTTCCAATAAAAAATTTATGATTAGGAAGCTCTACAAATTCCATGAGGCGTGTGCCATCTTGCAAGACATGATAACCAGGAAAGCTTAGGCCAGCCTGCTCGATTTTTTCTACATACTTTGGGTTTATTTCATACCGATGACGATGCCTCTCAAGAATTGCTTCTTCTTCGTTGATTATGCCTTTTCTGATAACGTTGGAAATTCCGGACATTTTTTCCATGTCATCTGCAAGCCTTCCAGAATCCTTGTAAAGCTTATAGACATTTGATGGCTTCAACACAGCAGCATAAA
The DNA here is from genome assembly GCA_964394755.1 of uncultured archaeon. Lineage (GTDB taxonomy): Archaea > Aenigmatarchaeota > Aenigmatarchaeia > GW2011-AR5 > GW2011-AR5 > CAYMYT01. The sequence goes on along the minus strand of CAYMYT010000040.1, from coordinate 6,725 downwards.
CTCCAAGACGCATTGTTCCTCCGTACTCATTCTTTTCTAGTATGTCACGCTGCGACTGTATCATATCAACAACTGGATGTTCTACCTCTGGATTTATTTCTGTAGAATGTGCATTCATACCGCATATATTTCGTGCATATTCTATAACTGCAAGCTGCATACCGAAGCAGAGGCCTAGAAATGGGATATTATTTTCACGAATAAATTTTATTACATTTATTTTACCTTCGACGCCGCTTGCTCCAAATCCACCTGGTATGATAACACCATCATATTTTTCAAGCATTTTTAGTTTTTTGATATCTCCATCTTCAAACATTTTTGAATCAAGCCAGTGAATCTTGATATCACAATTAAGCTCTGCACCTGCATGCTGAAGGGCGTGGCTTATAGATATATATGAGTCAGAAAGATAGTGGCTGCCTATATCAAGATATTTGCCAACTATTGCAACCTCCACTGTTTTTGAAGGATTTTCTATGCGTTCAACCAAATTACTCCATCTGTCCCAGTTAGGTACATTTTTTGTCTTTAAACTAAATCTATCAAGAATTTTCTTTCCAAGATTCTCTTTTTCAAGATTGAGCGGCACCTTGTAAACAGTTTTTATATCTGGCGCAGATATTATGTGCTCAAAATCAATGTTTGAATACATCTCTATCTTCTTTTTGCGTACATCATCTATAGGTTGTATAGCCCTGCACAATACAAAGTCAGGGAAGATGCCGCTTTCATTAAGCATGTGGATTGACTGCTGCGTTGGTTTTGTTTTCATTTCGCCGATGTTGTCTGGTACAGGAAGATAAGTTACAAAAACGTTTGCTACATTTTCCCAACCAAGTTCAATTTGAAGACTTCTTGCAGCAAAAAGGAATGGAAGATTTTGATAATCTCCAGCTGTACCTCCAATTTCAACAAGAACGAAATCAGAGCCTTTGCCTGATTCCAAAATTCTTCTTTTTATCTCATCTGTTACATGTGGTATTACTTCGACTGTTTGGCCTAGAAATTTTCCTTTGCGTTCTTTCTCTATAAGGTCTCGATATATCTGGCCTGTAGTTATATTGTTTATTTTTGGTACATCTATATCCAGAAAACGTTCATAATTTCCTAGGTCTTGATCGATTTCACCGCCGTCATCAGTAACCCAGACTTCTCCATGTTCTGTTGGCCGCAGTGTACCTGCATCGCAATTAATATATGGATCTATTTTTATTGGTGATATGGTATAGCCGTAGTGCTGTAAAATTGTGCCAATTGATGATGTTACGATACCTTTGCCTACACCTGATATAACGCCACCGATGACGAATATTACTTTCATAGGATTTCCTTAATGCTATCATCTGCTAGACTATTTAATATGCGCACAAATTCGGATGCTCCAACCAGGCTAAGCTACCAGCCCGTGAGTGGGCTGGACCAGATTTGAACTGGCGACCTCCCGATTATCAGTTTCATCAAATTGTGAGCACTTTAATGCCTGTAATAACTACAAGTATTTTATAGCTAACTAATTAAAGATTAGCATCTTTGGTTAGCTAGTAGGAGTTCTGCGGTGATTGGACGACTATAATTCGTTAAAGGCTATTTTTTAATGATAATGCTGCTATTTTTAGGGGTATTTCTCTTTCTTAGATGTTTAGAAGGATTTCTCAAATTTTTATAGTGATAGTAATAGTAAATTACTGCAATAGAAATCATTGATGACACAATCAAAATATCTGTCAATATATCATCTGGTCTGATCGTAGATGCTTCTGTGTACTGAGTTATATTTTTCTTATCTTCTACAATAGGCTCTTCCAATATAGGTATTTGTTCTGGTAATTTACTGATATCTTGACCTTGAATCTCCACAGGGCACTCATTTACATTATTCCAACCTGGATAAACATCACAAGGCGTTGAAAATTCTCTGCATTCCTTTGTTTCTGGATTCATAGATAATACTGGATTTATTCCAAGTTCGCATTGGCATTTCTGCTCTAGTATAGGTTTTTGTAGAGTAGAATTACAACTATTTAGATCATTGCATGTACGATTTTGCTTGCTATCCTTACATTCTCCCCACTCTTGACATTTCCAATTTTCTTGACAAGCTTGGGGTTTAATAGTAGTGGGCAAAGCACTAGATGATGAACCGCCTGATGAACTTGATGAAGTTGAAGTACCACCACCTCCTGCTCCTTGAGAGAATAGAAAATTCACCGACTTTGTTTCAATATTGCCTGATGTATCATTAGCAGAAAGTCTGAGTGTGTTTGTCCCCAAAGAAGTTGATATAGTAATATTACTGCAGCTTGGAATCGTAATATTAACATTTGAGTTTAGCGAGTACCAGCAACTATCTATATCAACATTATCACTGACTGTGAATTGAAGAGGTATACTAGAAGTGAATTCAGACATTTCCTGCGGTGACTGTATAGCAACCTGCGGCGATTGTGTGTCGTTGCCTGCTGCTACTCCTGAAAATGTATTCATGTATATAAAAGAACTTTCGTTGGATAGGGTAAAACATGGTCTGCTGGTAATATTAACAGTGCATTTTGCAATTCGTATAGAATTATGCGCATTTTTTGTGCCGTTAAGAACAAAAAATATTCTATGGACTTTACTGAATGTTACAGAAGGTGAATAGTTGCCTGCTAAAAGGAAGTCATTGATATCAACCCATACAAGATCTTCTAGAAAGCCACCGCTGCTATTGAATACAGCAGAAACATTTGTAGTGATATTTTTTGTGACATTAACTACGTTTGATGTGTTTGCATTTATCCAGATAAAACTTATGTTGACTAGGGTGCTGTTGATGTTGAATCTTAGTGTATAATTATCGTCTAGAATTACATTGGAGAAATTATGTATTCCTCCTGTGAAATTAAAAAGTTCTATTGTAGCGTTTACAGTTGCATTAATAGTTGCACTAAGTGCATCAAAGTAAGATGTAAAATTTCTTGTTGCGTTTATAATAATAGATCTTGACTCTGTTGCATTTATATTACCTGCAAGATCAACTGCGTATATCTTAAATGTATAATTTCCATCAGCAAGTTTTCTTTGCTTAAACCATGTTGAATTCGAACCTTCGAGGGTTTCATTTGTACCATTTAGTTCTAATGTTGCACTGATAAGGAGCTCATTTGATGTTAGGTTGAATATAGGTCTTGATATATTCAATACCAACGGCAATGAGGAAGTTGATAGTTGTGGTACTATTGTATCAACTGTAAAGAAAATCTGTGTTGAATTCAGATTACCTGCGGTATCGTTAACGATCAAAGTAATATTATTCAGTTGATTATCTATACCTAATATCGTTAGGTTTGCGCATAGTGAAATTAATGTTTTCTGTCCGGTGGTGTTTACGATAGAACATTTATCGATTTCATTATCTTGCAATGTATAATTAATTGTGATATTCGATGAAGATAAAAATGAGTTGTTCAGTGGTGATATAGATTTTAATATCGGTATTGTCGTGTCTATTGAAAGAATAATACTCGAGGAGTTCTGATTGCCTGCAGTGTCGTTTGCATTTATTTTTATTGTGTGTATGCCATCAATCATGTTCAGTGTTAGATTTTGACATGTTGAGATATTTGTGGTTTGAAGTGTTTGATTTTTCCACTCAAGTGTGCAGCTTTCAAGAGAAGAATCTTTTACTGTATAATTTACATCTACAGAAGTTTTGTTGATCTTTGAATTGTTTTTAGGGTCTGATATGAATATTTCAGGTAATGTAAGATCGACGTTAAATGAAATTGAAGATGAATTAATATTTCCTGCACTGTCATTCGCAAATATGTTTAAAATATGGGAACCTTCTGTTGCATTGAAGGTTACATTTGTTGTGATTGTTTGATTTTGAGTGTTATCTAAATTGAAGAAAACTTTGTCAAGATTAATATCGCTAGCTATCCAGTTCAGAGGAATATTGATGCTATAATTTTTGTTTACAGGTTGTTGTAATCCTATTATTGGCAATAGATTATCCACAACCAAAGATATTTTTTTAGTGTCAGCATTTCCAGCACTATCATTTACCACTGCAGTAATATTATGATGTCCATCACCTAGAAAAACTGTGAAATTCGTATATGTTCCTGTGTAATTCCTTGTCTCGTTTAATAAGCCATCCAAAAATATCTGCATCTTATCAGAATTTGTTTCAATGTGTGAAATATTTACCAAAATACTTCTTAGAAATGAATTGTTCGTTGGGGAAAGAAAGCTTAAATTAGGATTTATTTTATCGATAGTTATGAAGCGTACATCAGTCAAATTTACGTTGCCGAGTGTATCGTTTGAACGTACACTAAAATTATGAATTCCATCACCTAGAACTATTGTGAAATTTGTATATGTTCCGGAATAATTTCTTATTTGGTTTAATGAGCCGTTTACGAATAGTTCTATCTTATCAGGATTGGGCTCTGTATGCGACACATTTATAATAACGCTAGTATTCAGGAAAGAATTATTGCTTGGCGTAGGAAAAATAAAATTTAATATAGGGGATGTTATTGTATCAACTGTGAAAAATATTTGTGAGGAATTAACATTACCGGATGTGTCATTAGCATACAATGTAATATTATTTTGTCCTTCCTTTCCTAGTATGGTTGTATTTGTACAGCCTGAGAGACTAATATTTTGTCCTGTTACATTTGTGAGGATGCATCTATCTATCTCAGTGTTATCGAAGACGGTATAGTTAAGAGATATGTTGATTGTTGTCAAAATAGAATTATTCGACATTTGGATAAAAATGGATGGTTTTATGGTATCAACAAATTTTATTGCTTTGAATACGTCGATCCTTGAAAAGTTCAGGCTGTTATTTACATCTTGTACTACTTTGCCGGTTGCGTTAAATATTATCTGCATTTGCACCGGAGTAAGATTCGTATTGTTATCCGATCTTTTGTATTGTCTTAACAAAGCAAATGCACCTGCAACATGAGGCGTTGCCATGCTTGTACCACTTAGTATAGTATAACCTGACATACTAGTAGAATTTATGCTTCCGCCTGGAGCAAGTAGATCTGTAATACTGTTACTATTACTGAAATCTGAAATTATATCTGATTTGCTGGTAGAACCCACTGATGTAACATTGTATATACAGGCAGGCGACGATATACTTTGTTTGTTATAGTCGTTGCCTGTTGCAGCTATTACAGAGATGCCTTTTCCGACAGCATTGTTTACAGCATTTGTTGTTGACGTAAATGAAGAATCACAATAGTTTGAAAATACGCTGAGTGTACCAAGAGACATGCTTATAACAGAAATATTATATTTTGTGGCATTATTTACACACCAATCTATACCAGCAGTTATGTCAGAAAAGACACCTGTTCCAACTGAGTTGAAAACTTTTATTGCAACTATTTTTGAGTCTGGTGACACTCCTCTAATGGAGCCGTTTGCAGCTACTATACCAGCAACATGTGTGCCGTGGCCGTTGTTATCCATAGGATCATTGCTCGTTAGGCTACAATCTTCATTTGCACAATAGTTGAAGCCTGCCAGTACTTTTGAACAGTTGCCTGCAAGAAACTGTGTCTGGGTGCAGCCACCTAGATCAGGATGTGTATAATTTATTCCTGTATCGATAATGCAAACTGTTTCACCCTTGCCAGTTATACCAGGATTGCTATGTGTACGTGTAGCATTTATTACACCGAGGGAATCTTGCAATGTAATATGAGCAGGCCAATCATACTCTACTATAATATCAGGATTATCCATTAATTTCCTAAGACCTTTTTTTGTTATTTTTCCTGATATAGCAGATATTGTGCTATATGTATTTTCTTTCTTGAATTCGTTTGCTTGGAGTGATGATATTTCTGATAATGATTTAGTAGAATTTTCAAAAGAGATTATTACTGGAACTTCACTATACTCAATTTTTGATGCAACTTCTATACTGACTTCAGCTGCATCATCGGAGGGAGCATATGCTGGAAGAGTAAATAATAGCAATAGTAATAATGGCAACAATGATAACAATACGAATTTTATGTTATTTGTAATTAGCATATCTAAATATGATCAAAGATCTTAATATCTATAATATTTTTATGAGATCTAATAAAACTATAGTCGTCCAACACAAGAAGGAACAAAGTTCCTTCGGTGCAGAAGGACTCAAAGAGTCATTCTTGCAAAAGAATCCAGTACAGTTTTTGTTGGACTCCTACTAGCAAACCAAGTAAAATGGTCCTGAATCTTTACTTGGTTTGCTATAAATCGTATTAATATAATATCATGTCAATATGGACCGGCCGGGAATTTCACAGCCGAGTTTCTTTTGCAAGTAGAAGAAAGGCTTCTGCTACACAGTAGGAATTTTGAATTCCTACTTGTGAACCTCATGGCCTTTTCTTTCCTAAAGAAAATGGGCTGCTTTGAACCCGGAGTTTCTTCAAATATGGGAAGCTTTTATTCGACTCGCCAATGAAGTGTCTTTCCGAATTGGACCACCGGCCCTTTTGACATTATAATTCGTTGATAATATCTTCTTAATTCTAATATACCTTATGGAAAACTAGGTATTGTTATAGCATACAGTAAGAGTATTAGCCCCAACAGCCTGACTATATGATAGAAACCCGGCAGGGCAAGGAGGCATAGCAAACTGTCTTGGTGGTCCTGCTGGTCCTTTGTCTCCAGGTAGTCCTGTTAGTCCTTGTCCTCCTTGTGGTCCTTCT
>CAYMYT010000039.1:0-7576 GCA_964394755.1 uncultured archaeon | reverse complement strand
TATACGTAAAAATCCTGTGTAAAAGAATTTCTATATGAACCATCAGGTGCAATAGGTAATGGATCATAATTTGGTAGAACACCATTATTATTTGTTATTTCTTCCATGTGCCTTAGAAAATTGTAGCTGTCTATGTTGCGCAAATAGGGCCATTTTGTGGTACCGTCGTCATTGTAGAAGCCACCAAGACGTATATGCATACCTAGGCCCATTATCAGTATTATTGCTATTACAACCCAATATTTAGTAAGAAATTTTTTCAGGTTAGGTACTGTTATTAGCGTAGGTAGTGTTTTCAACTTAGTGGGCAGTGATTTCAGTTCATTTAGTTTTTTTGATATTTGACTGGTGTCCATAATCCGAAATCTTGATTAAAGTCTTTTTATAGTTGACCGAGTAAAGAACCCAGATAATTGGTTTACCACAAAATAGCTAATTTTACTTATTTCTACTAACCAAAGAAAAAATACTACTTAGTGTAAGTTTGGCCAATTTTCTCTTTGGGATTAATTTCACAAGATCTGAAAATCTGTCGTAGTCGAAATCATCCAAATTCTTTAGATAATCACTGTAATCGCGAAATATAGTGTCAAATTCACGGTTTGTAATATTTCTATATAGTTTTCTGAAAAGAAGTTGTTTTCTTATTTCACCAGAAAATTCTGCTTTCCACGATCTTTCATAACGTTCTAGAAAGAAACTGTCAAAACGTTCCTCTGTAAATGCATCTTTTATTGTTTCAGCAGCATGCTTTGCACACTGCGTTGAAAACATAATGCCACCTCCTGTTATCGGCTTAGATTGGCCACATGATTCACCTACCAATAGGGCATTATCCCCATAACTTTTTGTAAAGCCAACTGGTATAACAGTTGAATAGAGTTTACCATCAGGCAAATTCATATCCTTCTTGAAGCGCTCAAAATATTCTCTGGGCTTAATAGTACTCATTAAACCGTATTCATTATTCTGAGGAATTATCCATGTAAAGAAATCTGGTGAATAGACTTTGTTGAAGAATACTTTTATCGTATTACCTACGTTCAGATCGTGATTTTGGCGGTAAATAACCATGATTCCTGGACAAAGCAATGGATTTCTAATATGCATTGATTTTCGCACAGTACTTAGAGAGCCTTCACAACCAATCACAAGCTTTGCACTATACGTATGGTCATTAGTGCTTACAATTGCAGATTTATCTTTGAATTTTACATCACGAACAAACTCGTAACTAAAATCTGCATTCTTCATCGCACGCTTTCTTAATTCTTTACCGAATTTTACTCTATGCAATATGTATGCAAACGGTTTTTTTGTCTTTACTTGTGTTTCATATGAAGGTGATAGAAGGTCCATTCTAGATATTTTATTTTTTATGAACCCTGAACTACCATCAAAAATATCCTTGAATTGGGCTGATACTATTCCAGAATCTTTTAACTGAACTTTAGGATCCCTTTCTATAACAAGTACATTTAGACCTTCTAAATGAGCTGCCAGACTAGAACCTGCAACACCTGCACCACAGATAATTACGTCGTACATATACAACTACACAGAACAAATTTTCTGGAAAAAGGATTAAAAGGCTGATACTAAGTATTCCAAATGTTTTTCGAGTTTTATGAGCGATATTGGAAAATACTGATGTTCATTCCTATAATAGCACTTGTTATCTCTTCTGTAGTTCTAGTAAACAATGTGTTAACAACAGGCTTTATAATGGATAAATCAGTTGAGCTTTCTGGTGGTAAAGTAGTTTCTTTCGATGTTTCTAATGTAAACTTAAACCTTACATCTGTGCAAAAGGCTATACCTTTCGCTAATGTTTATGTTACAGAAGGTGCTATAAAAACAATTCATGTAGAATTTCCATATGAGATGAATACAACTGATGTTATAGATAAAATAAAGCCTTTTGTCTCGAATGCTGATCCAAGTATACGTGAGATAGGACCTATTGTTGGTTCTATTTTTTTCCAACAAGCACAATTTGCACTTATAATGGCCTTTGTGCTTATGTCAATTATAGTCTTTATTCTTTTCCGCTCACCTGCACCATCCATCATTGTTATATTTGCTGTTGTAACTGATATGATTGTTACAATTGCAATACTGAGTTTTTTAGATGTGCAGTTTTCCTTAATTACACTTGGAGGACTTCTGATGCTTATAGGCTACTCAGTTGATACTGATATACTGTTGACAAGTGAAGTTCTCAAATCAGGCAGCAATGTAAAAGAGAGTATACGAGCAGCTACGAAAACAGGATTAACTCTTACTACCACTGTACTTGTTGCTCTTTTTGCAATATACTTTTTGGGCGGAAATGTTGTTCTTGAACAGATAGCTCTTATTCTAATAATTGGTTTAGTAACAGATATTTTTGCAACATGGCTTACAAATGCAGGTATATTAAGATGGTGGGTGGAGAGACATGCGAATAAATCCTAAAATTGCGGTATGGTTATTTTTTATACTGGTTTCACTGTTACTGATAGCTCCCAATCCTTTTGCAACTGGTTTTGTTGTAACACAGACCAATTCGAATTATTGTTGTGTGGGTGACATAATTTATACTGATAATATCGATGATCTCAAAAAACCACAATTTGGTCTTGTCAAATTAGAAACGAATAAAGGAACTAAATACATCAATGCAAATGGCAGTCTTGGGATAAGAGTAGAAAACGTTCCATCAAACAACCTTAACTTTGGTCTTGATCTAAAAGGTGGTGTACGCGCATTTATACAGCCAAATCAAAGTGATGCTTATACTCTTGAACAGACAATATCAACACTGCAAACGCGTACGAATATATATGGCCTCAGAGAGTTCGTCTTTAGACCGGTTTATGCCGATGGCAAAGGATTTATTGAACTGAGTATGGCTGGGGGCGATATAAATGAGATGCGTTCTTTGCTAGAGAATCAAGGGAAGTTTGAGGCAAAGATACCACTTTATATAAGAGCTAAAGATGCTACACTAAAATTGGATAATGAGTACAAGATATCCTTGTTTAATGATAGTATTCAGATAGGAAATAAAACGTATAATCCAGGCGACAGCTTCAAACTTTCTAATATAGATTTCAAATTTGAAGGTCTCTCCAGGGACAAAAAAGTGATAAATTTAACATCAACTGTTTTTCAGAGCGATGGTATAGTAGCGGTTTATTTTGATCCACAACGTTCAAGCGTAGAAAGAAGGGGTGATGCATGGCGTTGGCAATTTGCTGTACAACTAAGTGGTTCTGCAGCAAAGAATTTTGCACAAGTAACATCTAATGTTAATTTAGCAGGTCCTTATTTAGAATCGCCAATAGATCTTTATCTGGATGGTAAGCTTATCAACTCTCTTAACATTGCCTCTGGCTTAAGGGGAAATGTAGCAACAGAGATATCAATAGAAGGTGGTGCAGAAAATTTCAAACAAGCTGTTGCAGAAAAAAATTTCATGCAAACTATTCTAAGATCAGGCGCATTGCCAACTAGTTTACATATAGTTTCTATTGAAAGTGTATCAGCTTCCCTAGGTTCTACTTTTCTTAAAAATGCACTTATAGCAGGACTGGTAGCAATACTTGGTGTTGTCGTTGTTGTAACATTAAGATACCATAAGCCTAAAGTGATATTTCCAATGCTTTTTGTATCATTGAGTGAAGTACTTATAATACTTGGTTTTGCAGCAGGAATAGGATGGACAATAGATCTTGCTGCTATTGCAGGTATAATAGCTAGTGTGGGAACAGGAATAGACGCGCAAATAATAATTGCTGATCAGGCTCTACGCAGCGATACCACTCCAATCACATTAAGGGATAAATTAAAGAGGGCGTTCTTTATAATTTTTGGATCGGCAGGTACAAGCATCGCAGCAATGCTACCATTGATGACAATTGGATTTGGATTGCTAAGAGGATTTGCAATAGTAACAATTATAGGCATACTAATTGGTGTTTTTATAACAAGACCTGCTTATGGCGCAATTATTGAAATCTTGCATCCCACTAGATCTGTAACTAGCGGTGGAATGCGAGATGTAAGAACAAGCATCAAGAAAGACTAGAGATTTTCTGCTTCCTTGAGTTCTATGATTGCTGTTGCTAGGTCATTATCAAGTTCTTCAAGCTTCCTTACAACTTCTTCCCTTGTCTTTCCTGTTTTTTCCATGACTATGCTAATATCTTTTTCACTCACAGAACTTTTTTCTGACACATTTCCAGATATCTGATAAACTTCGTGACCACCTACATTTGCTATTACTATATGTGGATTTGATATGAAAATGTCTTTACCGCCATCGCGTTTTATCACAACTTCCTTGGCAGAAACTTCGCGAACATTCATCATTTTCATGAACTCTTCGAGCTTTTTCTTGTCATTAAACATAATTATAGTCGCAGACATAACTATTTAGAGTTGTTATCTGGAACACGTCCAAAACTACCGTCTTTCTGTGAATAACCTTTGGTTATTCAAGATCCCAAAAAACTATGTTTTTTGAGGATAGACGGTATGTATTAAGGACGTGTTCAAGATCATCTGCAGAAACCTTATAGGTTTCTGAGATCACAAAGATGTTATAGATATTAACATCTTTGATGATATCTTCTCACACAAGAATGATTTTGGGGCAAAATCATTCGGTGCAGAATGACTCAACGAGTCATTCTTGCAAACCCACGACTTTCTGTGAACAACCAAGGTTGTTCAATCTGTGAAAAACCTTTGGTTTTTCAAGATCCTGAAAAGCTTTGCTTTTCGAGGAGATCTCAGAAATCTTTGATTTCTGAAGATAGTCGTGGGCTACAAAGAAGATCTGATGTCTGCTCCTGTATAATAAAGGACAATTTATTGAGCCTAAGTAGTATTGTCCTTTATTATAGATATTTATGGGAAGACTGTAAATCATGATATGCTTGAAATTCTGATTTTTCTAGTGCTGGGAATTATTTTTGGTATAATTCTTGGTGTTATTCCAGGTTTGCATCCGAATAACATAATAATTGCTTTGCCTATATTGCTCAGTATTCAGATACCTATAATGCCTATGCTTGCTTTTCTTGTTGCTATGGCTGTTGCCAATAATCTAAGTAGTTTCATCCCTTCTATACTTTTAGGTGCACCTGATGCTGGTAGTGAGCTTGCTGTACTACCTGGGCACAAAATGCTTCTCGATGGACATGGATATGATGCTATAAAACTAGCTGTTATAGGAAGCATTGGTGCTGTGATATTGGTAATAGTTCTTGTACCTATTTTGATAATTTCCATACCAGCATTTTATTCTTTGATAAAATCATATATTTACATTTTTTTGATTGCGATGTCCATGCTTATAATAATTTCACAAAAGCAGAAAGTTCTAACATTACTATGTTTTCTCTTATCAGGAATTATAGGATTGCTCAGTTCTGTTTTGCCTATCAATTCTATTATGATATTATTTCCTATACTTTCAGGGTTCTTTGGTGTTTCAATGCTTTTGCTGCAGGTAATAAATAAAACAAAGATTCCAGACCAGAATTTGGACTCAAATCCAAAAAAAGAAGAAAAACGTTTTATTAAACCAATTGTTACAGGAACAGTAGGTGGAATATTTTCTGGTTTTTTACCTGGTGTAGGAACTTCACAAGTAGCAGCTGCTGCAAGTATAGAAAAGAACCCAAAATCATTTCTCGTAACACTTGGTGCAATAAGTAGTGCGAATATACTTCTATCGATACTTAGTCTTTGGTTGATATCAAATCCTAGAAGTGGAGTTGCTGTTGTTATCGAACAGATCGCAGAAATAGGATTTGTAGAATTCTTGTTTATAGGTGCTGTTGCCCTTTCTGCAGTTGGAATTTCAGCAATGCTTACATTATGGTTGGCCAGATTTTTATTGAAAAATCTGAAATATTTGGATTATAGCAAATTGGGAATAGCTGTTATAGGTTTGCTTACTATAATGGTCTACATCACAACAGGAATATATGGATTATTTTTACTATCTATTTGTACATCACTTGGTCTATTTACAAATATAGCAAAAATAAATAGAGGATGTCTTATGGGTGTGCTAATAATACCAACAATTCTTTTTTACTTATTATAATATATCTCTATATTTTCTAGCAAATACACGCATTCCTCCGATAAGAAATGTATCTTTAAAATGAATACGATTTGCTACTTCTAACTCCATGGCTCTTAGTAAATACGATAAATTGCCTGTATCCTTCCATAGTTGCCAGTTTCCATTAAACAAATTAGAAATTTTTACCACTTTGAAGCCGCATGCTTCTAGGCATGTTCTTATTGTATTTGGAGACCAATAGCTGAAGTGCTGTGACATAAAATAAGGCTCCCTTGATCCTCTGCTTTTTGTGAGAAGTGCTTCAACATTTCCTGTCGATAGGTGCAACCAACCACCTACTTTCAATATACCATTTATTTCTGAGAAAGCTTTCTTAGGATCGATAAGATGCTCAGCCACTTCTACCATATTTGCAATATCAAAGATTTTTGGAATGATCTTTGAACAACTTTCAATAGGAGTTTTAAAGAATGTAATATCATTTTTTACATCAGACGCAAGACAGTTTTCAAGATCGAGTGCGTAGAGCTTCCAGTGATCTGAGTATTCCATCACTGCTTTTAGGAACCTACCATTTCCAGCACCTATATCTATAATGTTTCCAGAATCTAGTTGCGTAGTCTTTGATATTGATGCAAAAACTGCTTTTCCGACATTAACATCATAATTGCTGGTTGGACTGAATGTATGATGATAATAACTCTTTGAAGAAAAAATATCAAGGTCTTTGACACGCCTGGATGAAAATATCATACCACAGTCTTTGCATTTTGATACAGAAAATGTAATATGATCAGGAAGAAAAGGTGCTGTATCAATTTTTTCAAAAAGCTTGTTGAAATTTAGGCTTCCACAAAGGTTACATGGAACATCTACAAGTTTCGGTTTAATACTCATTCAAGATCAGCTCGAAATTTGGAAGTTTGCATAGAAGTAGAATATCATCAAAAAGCTATATTTCAAACCTAGCAACATGTAAATTATTTGATAACTCAGTTTATAATTCTATCTACAGAAATCAATGAATGAATTAGATGTCCCTTGCCTTTATTGTGCTTCTTCTGTTTTCTTTTGCACGCTCTACTGCACGATCTATTATACGAGCTACTTCTTTGCTTATTGCTTCTGCAGCGTCAGAGCCCATTGACATCTTCTTTTTTTTCACGATTTCCTTTACCTTACTTTTTACTACTAACATATTTTCACTATAATTCACTTAACCTATGTAATATGAAGACTCATCATCTAACTGTAGGTCTTCCTCTGTCATAGTTTCTTCTACAGGTTTTTTATTTTCTTTAATTTTTCTCTTGTACTGTGATTCTATTTCTATGTAACTAGCGGTTTTCTTATTTTTTCGTATAGATCTACTGTCTATTGTACTATTATTTTTATTTGACATAGTCTATATTGTGTAAGGAAGTATATATAGCTAACCAATTAATGGTTCAAAATATCTTCCTTGGTTAGCTAGTAGGAGTCCAATAAAGT
>CAYMYT010000038.1:0-7607 GCA_964394755.1 uncultured archaeon | reverse complement strand
CATCCTTAATATATCCATTGATGTATTCGAGATGACCAGTGGTTCTTCACAAATATGTAGAACATCCAGATGAAAACCTAAAAGAACAAATCTTATATGATTTTTTCTCCTGTTTCCAGGTTTTTAATGTGTATTATTATTACAGGACAACCCTCAGCTGCATTTTTCATATCAGGAAAGTCATCCTCACTAATGGTAAGTTCCCACATGCCCGTCTCTTTGTTAAGACTACTTCCTTTTAGGTTAGCTTTACCATCCTCTAAATCAAGTTCCCAATACTTTGGGTTCATTGCAACACAAACAGCTGCTGAGATACACCCTCCTCTATCATATTCAACAAGATACTTCATCTGAGATAATTTTTACCAAAGATATAAAAAGGTTAGCGGTTTGGTAAGAATAGAATGAATATCATAAAGCTCATGGCAAAATACTGTCCAATAGAAGCCTATTCATTAGATGAATTTATAGATCTTATTCACAGAAAACGCGGAAATTATGTCGTAGCTAAACCAAGTGTCGAGAAAGATACTATATGTGATTTTCATCAACGATACTTCATACAATTTCAATCACATACCCATTTAGGAAGACCAATAATCTTCAATAAAACTTGCTTTTATTGGAGGCCTCAACATCCTGAAAATAGTCATTCAGAAAATAATTTGAATACTGTTGAATGGTATAAAGAAGATGCGCACCTTCTTGAAAAATTAGAGAAAGATTTAAATGTCAAGATTGTTTTGATTTCTGATGAACACCAATAAGATACTAATAAGATACCATTGGAGTAGATAGTTATAAGAATATTTTGTACTATATTTTATTATGAAAGTCAGGGATCTCAAGAACCGGTTAGAGCTTGTTTCTGATGAGCACAAAGTAAATAGGCAGCTTGGTGTAATATCACATTGGGTCAGCCGTTTAAAATCAAAAGGGTTTTCCACCAGTGATCCAAGAGATGTAATTGCACTTGCAGGTCTAGAAAGGCTAGGCATTGTTAAACTTACCATGGAAAATGAAAAGGCTGTTCCGCAGCTTACAGAAGATGGAGAAAATCTGTATAAAGATTTCATGGCTCGAGGATATTATTAAATTACGCTAAATATTTTCTCTTTTTCTGGTTGTCACAATTTCAATTGTCTAAAAAAATCTGCTGCTTTGTAAGATGAACGCACAAACGGACCGCTTGCAACATATAAAAATCCCATTTTTTCTGCTTGCTCTTTATACCATGCAAATTTTTCCGGATGAACGTATTCAGACACAGGAAGATGCCACGAACTTGGCCTAAGATATTGGCCTATTGTTAAAATATCCACTTTTATATCACGAAGATCTCTGATAGCCTGCAGCACTTCATCATCATTCTCACCTAAACCAATCATAATAGCTGACTTAGTTAGAATTCCGTCAACTTTTGCAGCCCTTAGCAATTTTAAAGATTGTTCATAGCCTGCACGTGGATCCCTTACTTTAGATTGAAGGCGCCTGACTGTTTCTATATTATGCGCTATGACAGTAGGCTTTGCTTTTATTATTGTTTCTAAACACTGGAGATTACCACGAAAATCAGGAATAAGAACCTCTATCCTAACAGAGCATCTGCGTCTTATTGCTTCTATACAAGCTGCAAAATGAGATGCACCCTGATCTTTTAGGTCATCCCTGTCAACACTTGTTACCACAACATATTCAATGCCCATCTCGTTGACAGCTACAGCCAAATTTTCCGGTTCTTTAGGATCTAGTGGAGCAGCAGGATAACCAGTCTTTACAGCACAAAACTTGCAAGCTCTTGTACAAATATCACCCATTACCATGAATGTCGCAGTACCACCTGACCAGCATTCAGACATATTAGGGCAATGAGATTCTTCACAAACAGTATGAAGATTATTTTTTTTAACAATATCTTTTATTACAACGAATTCTGAGCTGGGAGGTCTTATAGAAAGCCAACCAGGTTT
The DNA here is from genome assembly GCA_964394755.1 of uncultured archaeon. GTDB lineage: Archaea > Aenigmatarchaeota > Aenigmatarchaeia > GW2011-AR5 > GW2011-AR5 > CAYMYT01. Next base: position 5,637 of record CAYMYT010000038.1, on the reverse strand, counting down.
CCCCCTGCTTGCAAGCATATTATATTATTAACAAAGCAGAATAAAAATCAGTCTCTAAGCATTATACATGGTCCTCTATTCCTTTCAGCAGGCTCCAATTTTTTATACTTCTCAATCAGGGGCTTTGCAATATTCATCAACTCTCCATTAATGTCATCTCCTATTTCACTTACAATAGAAATCCTAGTTTTTTTACTGAAATCAGATGCAATAGAATCTCTAGTTTTTTCGTATAGTGTCTGATACGAAACATCAGTATAGTCCCTGACAGATGCTGTCATATCACGTATTTTACTTATATCAAAATTTTTGTTTTTACCTGCTATACTTTCCATAGTACGAAAATCTGTGTAGTATTGGACATAGCCATGTTGAAGAATCACTTCATCTTTAATTGCCTGTGCATTTCCACATATCTTTCTATCACCAATAGCTACATGATATTTTGGTACAAAATGCGCATCTATACCAAAAGACTGCAATGTTGAAGCAACAGCATTGCATATCATTCGATACAAATCTCCAGAGTCTATTAACTTTTCAGAAACACTAACAGCATAGCATAAATCATTCTTATGAAGAACAAATCCGCCTCCTGTAGGTCGCCTTACACAATCTATTCCTCTATCTTTACATGCTTCCAAATTTATGTCATCTAAGTTCTGATACTTAGCTATAGAAACTGCAGTCGGCAAAAATTTGTAGAATCTGAGTACGCTCATATTATGGTTTTTTGTATAGGTAAGCATCGCTTCATCCAATGCCATGTTAGTATACGCATCATTCTGCGCTATTTCAAGCAGTTTAAGCACTGTAGCACCCTATATTTCTATTATAATATTATCTCCATCTACACTAACATCAAATCTTTTTTGTTTAATGGTTGGAAATTTTGTATTCTGGCCTGTTTTAACATCGAACGACCATCCATGCCATGGGCAAGTAACTTTACTGTCATCTACAGAGCCCTCTCCAAGCGGTCCTCCTTTATGAGGGCATGTATTCTCAATAGCATAAAATTTTCCACTAATTTTAAACAGCGCTATATCAACACCGTTTGCGCTTACTACTTTTCCACACCCCTCTTTTACATCCTTCACATTTGCAACTTTAATTTTTGTCATAATATTACCCTTAGTATACTTCTAATCTATACTCTCTAATAATATGTTCTGGTAGTTCTTCATCACACGTCACTCTGTAAACAGAAATTACGTCATCGCTACCCAAGAACTCTGTATTTATTCTTTTACCGGATGGTAAATGTTCCAAACTAATTTGCATTATCGAATCAATCGCAGAATTCTTAAGAACAGTAAATTTATATTGGATCATTATATTTACTAGCTGCAAAAAGTTTAAATGTTGCTTAATAATACATACTTAAGTTTTATAATTACTTTTCATTGTGCATACGAATATCTATTCGAATACAGTTATCCATTATTCTGAGATAGGAATTAAAAAAGGTAATAGAAAAATCTTTGAAAAGATTCTTGCAAAAAATATCAAAGTATCAACAGGATTGGCACCAGTACTTGAGTATGGAAGACTAGTAATCAACCAATACAATAACGAAACTTCCCAAAAACTTAAGTTGATACCAGGCATCGCAAACTTTTCCCCTGCTGCTTCTGTTTCTCCTGATATAGAAGAGATAAAAGAAAAACTGCTTACAGTTGCTTCTTCTGTGTTTTCAAAATACGAAAACAAAGGCCAACTTAGTTTTTGCATAAGAACAATACGCGCTAACAAATCTTTTCCACTAACATCGGTTCAAGTCAATGAAATACTAGGAGCTCACATAATAAATCATAAAAAAATAAAGGTTGACCTATCTAATCCTATAGTAACACTCTACGTAGAAATCGGTGAGAAAAATGTTTTTATCTATACTGAAAAGTTTGAGGGTTTAGGTGGATTGCCTGTAGGCAGTTCTGGTTCAGTTCTTGTACTTCTTTCAGGAGGCATAGATTCACCTGTAGCCTCCTATAAAATGATGCTCAGAGGTTGTCATGTAGTATTTGTTCATTTCCATAATTATACATCGAGAATAGAAGATAAGTTAGAGCGCCTTGTATCCGTATTAAACAAGTATCAAACAAAATCAAAAATATGGATAATCCCTTTTTTGGAGTTTCAAGAGAAAATAATAGAAAGCGTGCCGCCCAACTATAGGATGATCATGTACCGAAGACTTATGCTTAAGATGGCAGAACAAATAGCCAAGAAAGAATCATGTAAGGCACTTGTTACAGGTGACTCTCTTGGACAAGTGGCATCACAAACACTTGAGAATCTCAGCGTCATATACGATGCTGCAAAAATGCCTATTTTATCGCCTTTGATAGGCTCTTCAAAACAGGATATAATTGACATCGCGCAGGAAATAGGAACATATGAAATATCCATCGAAAAGTATAGAGACTGCTGCAGTTGGATGATTGCAAAACATCCTGAGACAAAAGCAGATATTAAGTTTGTAAAGAAGTTGGAAAAAGGAATAAAAAAAAGTATTCCAAAAGGTGCAGAAGCAAAGATTATCCAGAACAAGTCCTTGCATTAAATATATCAAGATAAAGAAGATCTGATTTGATTCTTAGCGTAGTGTTTACTAGTAAGTAATATTAAGTTTAAATGTGCTTCTACTGTGAAGATTATAATGCCAACACAGGACCAGACCGGTATCTATATTCCAGCTTTGATAGAAGATTCTTATACTACACTGAAAGAATTCCAGTTAGAGGGTGATGTTCAGTATAAGACCAACAAGAAAGGTGCTCCACTTTCTGCCGCTGAATATTATAATACAATACAATTACCTACATTAGCAGAGCTTATGCATGCTTATTTTAGTAGGAATCATGATGATTTGTATCTTTCTCCTGAATACCGAAAAAATGTCCATTCTAATGTTGGTCATGGAGAATGGACTTCTACATTTTTAGAGAACGGTAATACAGTAGTAGAAAGACCTAATGAGCTCATTTGTGAAAATAATATTTGGAAAGCAAAGGGCGGAAAAAGAACTGCTGTAGAACTACCAGACAACGGATGGATTCTTGAATATGATAAGAAAACAGGTTTTCCAGTTAATACCTGTAGCAATCAAAATGATGCCAAAAAAATGTTTGGTGATGATGCTTCATATTTTTGGAGATCGGATAACAATTTAATGCCTGTCATGAGATTTTCCTACCATCCTTATCATAATTTCACTTGGTTCTGGGTCTATGTAGACTTTGATCCTGGTGTCAGTTTCCTAACAGTTGGTGGCCGTGGATGTCGAATTCCAACTAAGAAAGCTATAGCTCATCAAAAACAGTAATCTTCATTAGAACATTCATGTAATACTGGTGGGAAGAAAATGGGATATAGTTTAAATTATTTTCCATTATTAAGAATGGTATTGAATTTTATGCAAAAGCTAACAAAGAAATATATTCATATTCCAAAATCAGATGAAGTTTTTCCTGAGCTTTGGTTATCGAAAAAACCCGAATATATCAAAGATGGAAATCGTGTCGCTATTTCTGCTGTTCAATATCATAAAGAAATGCGATTACCTACGTTAGCAGAGCTAAGATATGCATTTTTTAGCAAGGTCGAAGGAAATTTTGTTTCTTCCGCTTATAGGAAAAGTATTCGTTCTAGGCCTGGTTATGGAGAATGGACTTCTACATTTCTGCAGAATGGCAAAATATTAATAGAAAGACCTGAAGATTTTTATGGACTTCATAATCCTAGAGATATACGGGTAAAAAATGGAAAAAGAACTAAAATAAAATTGCCAGAAAAAGGGTGGGTTGTTGAATACGATGATACGACAGGTTTTCCAATAGGAACTTCTAAAAATAAAGAAGATGCGGAAAAAATCTTTGGGGATGATGCATCATATTTTTATCCAGATTCCAACGGTTTAAGGGTTGTTTCTATATATTATGACTTACATAACCATGGACCATTTTATATCAACACGCATTTTGGAATTAATGTTAAGCACTCAAAATTTGGTGGCCGTAGATGTTATAACTCTAAGCAAGAAATCCATGACTATGAATCGAACATAACGGAATTAGACGGGGACATGAACAAATACCCAGAAAATATAGGTTACATGGCACTGGAAAAAGCAAAAAGAATGTTTGATACTGTTTCAAAAAATCTGAATACACAAAATATAATGAAATCTCTTCAGATATTTGATTAGGTCTATAATGCAGTACACTAATCTTGCGCCCAGATTTTTTTAACCGACTTTCAACCTATTAAAATTACATGTTAAAAAATCATTATGAAAATAAGAGATGTCACTCTGTTATTTCTCGTTAAAAAATCTGATGGAAAAATAAACCATGTATGTCTAGGAATGAAAAAATGTGGCTTTGGGATGAATAAATGGAACGGCGTTGGTGGAAAGGTTGAAATCCATGAATCTATAGAAGATGCAGCAAAGAGGGAAACAATTGAAGAGATAGGCGTTTCAGTAAAAGAATTGAAAAAGGTCGCTGAATTATCGATGTATTATAATAATCCTATGCATAACCAATTGGTTCATGTATATCTATCAGAAAAATGGGAAGGTGATCCGCAAGAAAGCAAAGAAATGAACCCAAAATGGTTTTCTGTAAAAGAGCTTCCATATAGTGATATGTGGCCTGACGATATATTCTGGTTGCCAGAAATTTTAAGAGGTACTCTGCTTAAAGCTACATTTTGTTTTGAGGAAAACGATGTTATTCGAAAGAAGGAAATAAATATTGTTGATAATTTGTAGTTGTCGCCAAATGTAACTACGTTCACCAAAAACTAGATACTTCTGATCAGCTTCAAATAATAATCACTCGATTTCTGAGCAACATCAAGAATCTCCATTTTTTGCTCATCATAAAGAGTGTGTGCAAGATGTTCAACTGTTCTTCTTATTTGTGCGCTGTGTGTAGGGTCTTCTTGCGCGTGTACATCGATAAAATGTCTTGGATATGGAAATGATGGCACTTCAGGAAATATATTTGCTGAAACGTGCTCGAACACATATGCAAATCCAAGTACTGAATGAGGTGCTCTGTTGAAATAATTATCAAGAAATTCATCATATTCTTTGAATGTAGGATTGATCATGATAGCTACCATACTGGTATCCTTATCAATTCCTCCCATATCTTTTAAGGCGATTTCCATATGCCCCTGCTCTGCCTGTGAACACATGTAAAACCCGTTTTTTAAATACGGATATTTCTTCACAATTTTATCTTCAGCTTTATATGCTCTCGTATAAGCCAACAATTCAACTGCGTAAAAACTTTCCAACAAGGCTCTATAATCCGCTTTGTTTATCTTGAACACGTCCAAAACTACCAACTTTAGTTGGTATGTATTAAGGACGTGTTCGGGATCATATCTTCCCACAAACCCACAACTTTAGTTGTGGGTATACAAGGAAGATCTGATATCGCCTTTCAACATATCGCTGATACAACTAGTATTCCGTAATGCGTTCTCAAATTTTTTAGCAGTAGAATCAAGTTCTTTTATCAGATCCATAACAAAATGTAAACTTAAAACATTTAAACTATCTGTTGTTATCTTGAACACGTCCAAAACTACCAACTTTAGTTGGTATGTATTAAGGACGTG
>CAYMYT010000037.1:445-7668 GCA_964394755.1 uncultured archaeon | reverse complement strand
GTGATGCCATAGTACTCCTTATGCCAGTTGTTGTTATAGCAATGTTTCTGATAACATACAAATATATTAATGAGAAAAAGATGCTTAATAAAACAGGAATAATATACTCAATTCTAACAGGAATTAGCCTTGCTGTATGGGGCTACACTTGGTCTGGATACTGGTTTGTGATATGGCTTATAACAGGTTTTATATCGCTAAAATTCATTGCAGATTTCTTACAAAACAGAAATATCAAACAAACCTGGCTCGATTTAAAGCATGTAGTTTACAGTTATGGAATTTTTATGTTAGTAATGCTTCTACTTACAGTTCCTTTTCTTGGAGTATGGTTTGCCCAAGGAATGATACAAGGACCGTTTAGCTTCGGAGGTATCAAAGGTGATGAAGGTGATTTTCCCAACGTATATGTTAGCGTAGCAGAACTCCAGCAAAGTGGAGGACCAAAAGAGATATTGCAACGTACAGGCATGCCATTTATCACCATGTTTTTATCTCTAGGATACCTATTCTACTCCTATCGAAAAAGTAAGGGGCATCTTGATACAATAATTCTTCTTAGCATATGGTTTATCGGACCATTTATTGCAACAATTACTGCAATACGCTTTTCAACTCTATTCGCAGCTCCTATTGCTATAGGAGGTGGTATATTATTTTCAAAACTTATCCATATGGCGAGATCAGAAGACAAGTCTGTTGGTGATTAAATGAAAGTTCCAAGATATGTTTACGTTATATTTGTATTAGCATTACTAGCATTGTACACCAATACATTTTACATAGAACCAAGCACCCAGATCTCGAAATTCTCTGGGCCTGTCCTGAACGACAATTGGTGGGCTGCATTAAATTGGATAAGAAATAATACTGCAGAGTGTGCTACAATAGCAACATACTGGGATCCTGGCCACTTCATCACAGGTATTGCAAGACGTCCTGTCATCTTTGACGGTGCAAGCCAAAATTCTTTAATTACAGTTCCCACTAATTCCATAGAATCAGGAATTAAGATAAAAAGCTATGATAATGGGGTAAATCGAATGTTCTTTTACAAAAATGGTACGATTACAACTGCAAGAATTCAAGATATTGCAGCAACACTTCTAACAAGCAATGAAAGTCTGGCTGTTGAAATACTAAATAATTATAGGAAGCCTGGTTGTGATGAAATGTACTATATAGCATCAGCAGATCTAATTGGTAAAAGTGGCTGGTGGATAAAATTCGGTACATGGGAACCTATATCAAAGGGAGCAAGTTATAGTTATCTTGGTGTACCTCTTCAGCGGGCACAACCATTATTATCAGAAAATGCAATTGTTTACGTATATCCTTTCAGTGAAAGAGAGGCTTTTCTTATATATGAAAGAAATGGAACTCTAACATCATTTTGGCAGAGTAATAACCAGCTTCTAAAAATAGAAAAATTATTTTATGTTCAGAAAGATGGGACTGGTCGTATTGCGGTAAATGATGATGCTGAAGTAAAAGGTATGCTATGGGTTGACCCTGGAAAAAGTGCGGTGATTTTCATGACACCAGAGCTTGAAGATTCATTATTTACAAGAATGTTCCTTTTCAATGGGCTTGGTTTGGAACACTTTGAGCCTGTCGGTAATTGGGGTGGAGAAGTAAAACTTTACAGAGTCAGGTTTTAGGTTTGTAGATTAAAAGCTATTTTAAAGCTGTGATGAAGATTTTTGTATGCGCATCTGCATGCTTAGTGAACTATTCTGGCCATACTTGTATGGTGGAGCTGAGCGTAGATACTATGAAATCGTAAAACGTTTAGCAGCTAAAGGGCATGAAGTAACTGTTTACTCATTAGGATTTCCAGGCCACTACAAAGAAGAGTTTCATGAAGGTGTAAGAATAAGACGCATTGGTTCGCACCCAATGATGTCCAGGAATATATACAGATTACCATACTACATACCAGCACTTTTCCATTCTTTCAACCATGAATATGATATCATCGATGCAAATCAAGGCATTGCCAGCTTTGCTGGGATTTGGAATCTATTTGGACTAAAAAGACCAATTGTTGCAACATTTCATGACGTATACTGGAATGCATGGAATGAACATTTTGGATGGCCAGGATCATTGATAGGAAAAACAATGGATCTAACAGTGACAAAATTACCATTTACAAGTATCATAGCTAATTCAAAACAAACAGCCAGAAAACTCCAAAGAATTGGTTGTAAATCACGAATAGAAACTATAGTAAGTGGTATTGATTTTGATTTTATAAGTGGTATAGAAAGTGCTAAAATTTCTAACACAATCACGTATGTTGGTAGACTTGAACGCTATAAGAATGTAGATCTTTTGATAAATGCAGTAGCAAATTCGAAAACTCTCAAAAAATATATACTTTTAATTATAGGAACAGGATCAGAGGAAAATAATCTAAGAAGATTAGCATCAGATCTTGGTGTAAATGCCATCTTCGCTGGCTTTGTCGATGAATCTAAGAAAATCTCCCTTATCAAAGGCTCTGACATTCTTGTCAACCCATCAACAGTAGAAGGTCTTGGCTTAATACTTATTGAAGCTATGGCATGTGGAACACCTGTTATAGGCTTTGATCTAGACTGCTATAAAGAATTCTGTAATCCACACAATTCCAATATAATTAGCAAAGATGCAGATTTGGGTGATGCAATCCAAAAAGTGCTATCAAAAAAGACCAGAAATAAAGCTGGCATTGAGACAGCAAAAAGATTTTCATGGGATAGTGTTGCAGATCAAGTAGAAAAACTTTATTTAGAACTCATTTCTGAGCGTCTCTGAATCGGATAAAACCTCTACAGAAATTCATGAACCTTGCAATAGGAATAATCCATGCAAAAATAAAAAGACTGATATTTTCCTTGAATAGTCCGTCAGACTTCAAAATCTTAGGCAAAGCAAATAAAGTATAGATAGCTAAGATGCCAGCTGTCAATAAAGGAAAAAATGCCAACGAGACTAATCCTACAATAAACACTGCTGTAAGAAACCCACAGTTTATTACATCAGAATAGCCCATATATTTCTTATACAATTCTGGATGTTTCCTTCTAAGCAGACCATCATAAACGAATGTACGTTGATTTCTTATTCTACAAAAAACTGAGACCCTTCTAGATTTATGAAGAACGTTTGCAGAAGGTTGATATACCATTTTCCAACCAGCTTCCATAACGCGAAAAGAAAGATCTGTATCCTCCTTCGCTATTTTAAACCGTATATCGAATCCACCTAGCTTCTTGATTATACTCGCCCTATAAGCATTATTATGTCCGATAAACTGAAGATATTTGTTTTCCATATGATACCAAAATAAGCCTTTTTTGTCTGCTACTGTTGTACCTATTACACCGCCAATTTCTTTCTTGGTGAAGGGTTTCACTATCTCTGAAAGCCAGTTCTTTTCTGGGACACAATCAGAATCAGTAAAAGCTAATATTTCACCTTTGGCCTTTTCTATCCCGACATTGCGTCCACAATTCCTATTAGGTCTTTTATCAACTAGTACACTTAATTTTTTATTTTTCTTTTGATAAGATTTTAGCATCTCAAGTGTACCATCACCAGAACCACCATCCACAATTATTATTTCATAATTTCGATAGTTTTGCGATAACAATGAATTTAGACATATCTCCATTTCATTGCGTCTGTTAAGCACAGTCACTATCACAGAAACCGCGGTTTGGTTCATTCTATTAGAGTATCTGAAACCATTTTAATAGCTTTTCGTCAGATACGTTTATATGAAAAAGTATAACGTATTAATTACAGGTGGCGCTGGCTATATCGGAAGCATTCTAGTAGAATGCTTGCTAGATGCAGGACATAAAGTAACTGTTTTAGATAATTTGCTTTACAATCAGAATTCGCTCACACATTTTTGCCATAACACTAATTTTAGTTTTATCAATGGTGATTGTAGGGATGCTGATACTCTAAAAAATATCGTTCACAATTTCGATTTCATATTACCGTTAGCAGCTATTGTTGGTATGCCTGCCTCAAAAAAGCACCCCCAGACTACAACTTCAGTGAACTATGATGCTATAGTACTTCTGAATAAAATCAGAGATCAAAGCCAGAAAATTATATTCCCTACTACTAATAGTGGCTATGGAATAAAATCTGATACCATTTGTACAGAAGAAAGTCCTTTAGATCCCATTTCTCTTTACGGCACAACAAAAGTTAATGCTGAGAAAGAACTTCTTGCAAGCGAAAACGTAATTACATTGAGGCTAGCTACATGTTTCGGTTTCTCTCCAAGAATGCGTACCGACCTATTAGTCAACAACTTTGTTTATCATGCCATCCGCAACAAGTATATAGTTCTTTTTGAAAAAGACTTTAAGCGCAATTTTGTTCATGTACGTGACGCTGCCAGATGTTTCCTACACTGCATAGAAAACTTTGATAGTATGAAAAATAATGCGTATAATGTTGGACTTCCTGATGCTAATATATCAAAAGAACAACTTGCACTGAGAATCAAAAATTTTCTGCCTGATTTCTATATTCACAATGCTGACGTGGGCTACGATCCTGACAAGCGCAATTATGTTGTCTCCAACAAAAAAATACTGGAAACCGGTTTCAAATTCAAGTATTCAATTGAAGATGGGATACGTGAACTGATAAGTGGTTATAGCATCCTAAGGGATAATCACTATAGTAACATTTGATAGATATGAAACTGCATATTGGTTGCGGCTTAAAAAAAATGCTGGGTTGGATAAATACAGATACATCACATCTAGTAAAACCTGACAGTATATCTGAATGGGAAAAACTTCCGTTCAAATCACATTCTGTAGATGAAATATTAGCAGTTCATGTCCTAGAACACGTTAAGGATTATAGTAGAGCTTTATACGAAGGATGGCGAATCCTTATTCCAGGAGGCAAGCTAAGGATTATTGTTCCATACGCATGTATAGCTAGCGCTTACAGACCAGAACATAAACTTTATTTCAGTTATACAAGTTTTGACCCATTCAAAAAAGGACACAATCAGAACTATTATTATGATTTCCATTTCTCAAATGTCAAGGTAAAATTTGAGTTTAGTAAATATTTCAGATGGTTTCGCTATATAGCAAATAAGTGGCCGTCTGCATATGAAAACTCAGGGCTTTCTTGGATTTTTCCTGCAAAAGAACTGCATGTAGAAATGATAAAATGATATCGGTAAAAGAAAAAATATAGAGATGATAAAATGATTAGTTTGAAAGAAAAGAAGATTGTTGTAACTGGTGCCACTGGTTTTCTAGGCAAGCATGTAATGGCACAATTAGATAAATCTGGTTATATAAATGTCGTAGGTCTCGGCTCTAAAGATTACAATTTCTTAGAACAGTCTCAGGTTCGCCAGATGTTTAATGATCTAAAGCCTGATGTAGTTATTCACCTTGCAGCTTACTCAGGTGGAATACTTGCCAATAAAAATTATCCTGCAGACTTCTGCTACCGTAACCTCATAATAAATACCGAGATGATACATCAGGCATCAATAAACAAAGTTGAAAAATTTTTAACTGTTATGGGTGGCTGCAGCTATCCTGGTAAAGCTTCTAGCCCTATATCTGAAGAAGAATTATGGAATGGTTACCCACAGCAGGAATCTGCTCCGTATTCTTTAGCAAAAGCAATAGCATCACTACAGTGCAAATCTTACCGAAAACAATACGGCCTAAATGCTATAGTACTTGTTCCAGGCAATATCTACGGTCCATATGACAACTTCTCACTGGAAAATTCACATGTAATACCAGGACTAATAAGAAAGTTCTATGAAGCAACTATTAGGAAAGAAAAACAAGTTATGTGTTGGGGTAGTGGCCGCACTGTAAGAGACTTTGTATATGTAGAAGACGCAGCAGAATGCCTGGTTTACAGCCTTGAAACATATGACAATGAAAAATTAGTAAATATATCCATTGGTACTGGTGTATCCATAAAAGACCTTGCGAATACTATCGCAGAACTAACAGGTTTCACTGGTGATATTGTATGGGACACATCAAAGCCTGATGGCCAGTTAGTCAAGGTTTTTGATGCCACTAGAATGAAAGAAGTCCTGAAATTCGAATGTAAGACCACTTTACGTGATGGACTAAAGAAAACACTGAATTGGTTCTCTGAAAATTATGATAAAAAAACTATACGCCTCTAGTTTTGCAGAATTTTAATAATGTATCCTTTGTTTCTGGAACATCTACCAGTGCTTTAAGCTTATCGACATTTATATCGTAAACTTCTTTATTTAGAGAATAATTTTCCTTAGGTAATTTTATACCTAAAGAGTCTGCGATATCTTGCAACTTTACAGTTCCATTTCCACATATATTAAAAATATCATTCTCTTTGTCTTTCAGCATCCAAAGTATTTTAGCTACATCATCTGTGTTGATATACTGATATCTTGACTCTGGATGAACAAATAAAGACCCTCTTTCAAGAATATCAAATATAGGATTTTTTTTGAGCCCTTGGCCAACCATTCCACACAACCTAAGAATTAGCCATTTCTTACAGTGCTTTTCTACAATGCATTCACCAAGCCACTTATGAAAACCATAATTACTCAGCTTTGTGCTATCTATACTAGCATTTTCCTGGTTTTTTGTTGGGTCAGAAACATCATTATACACCACAACAGACGATATCAGAATATACTTATTAAAATTGAAATCATTGACCGTATTCATTATAGAACTAACATTCTTCTGAAAGTCGTCTGATGGATTTTTATCAGCATACCACTTCGTAGAACTACCAGCAGCATTAATAAAAATGTTGCATGATGTTCCTTTCATAGAATCGTAGTTGTCTCTGTTAATTCCTCTGTAGTCTATACTATTTTTTTGTAAGAAACGCTCGATAGCACTACCAACAAAACCTTTATGACCAAGTATATATATCATCTTGAATACGCCCTAATTTAGATGTGTTGAATACGCATAAAAAGTATACTTTAGTGCGTATTCTGGATCATCTTGAACATGTTTTTGATATATTAAACATGTTCGAGATCTTCTGCAGAAACCTTATAGGTTTCTGAGATCTGATCTTTCCTATACATCTATGGAAAGATAAGATCCTGAATATGTTTCACATATTCGAGGATGACAGAGATGTTTGAAATCAGATCTTTGATGATATCTTCCTAGGAAATTATTAGGAAGATCGGATATCTTCGA
>CAYMYT010000037.1:0-435 GCA_964394755.1 uncultured archaeon | reverse complement strand
AAAATACAAGGAAGATCTGATTCGAAAAATATATATGAAAAGCTCTTATAGTCGTCAAGAAAAGATTCGCTATTGGACTCCTACTAGTAAAACCATCTCAAATTTTATGGTTTTACTATAAAAACCTATACGACAAAATTTTGAGATGAGTGAATACGCTAAAAGGGTAGCACAAGGAGCGTCATTGCTTTTCATTTCGTCTATGATAGTTACTGGTTTTGCTTATCTCATCAGATTAATTCTTGCAAGGCAACTCGGAGTAGATGGATATGGATTATTTTATGCTGTTATTGCTTTTGTAGGACTTTTTTCTATAATAAAAGATCTTGGTTTTGGTACAGCGGTATCAAAATTCTTTGCAGAATATATATCACTTGATAGGATAGGTGCAATGAAAAGAACTCTTTTAATAATACTAAGTTTTCAGGCTGTGAT
>CAYMYT010000036.1:4736-7820 GCA_964394755.1 uncultured archaeon | reverse complement strand
TGGCATCTTGAAGTTGGTGAATGACACTGGTATTACGCAGTGGTTCTTTACATCTTGCAACCACTAGTCATAGACTAGTGGTATGCTAGATATCAAATTTATGATAGGGATTTTTTTCATACCAACGTCCAAGTTCTGTTCCTAGTAAAAATGTTCCTGGAACGAATGTACTTACAATTCTTCCTTTGGTTTCTTCTTTCATAATTATAACAATAAAGAAATCTATATAAGTCTTCAATGCGATTGAAGATAAATACTTTCAATAAAGTTATTTTTTATGCTATACACATCCAATACATTTGTTCCATACAACTATCCTCTAGAAGAGGCAGATGTTGTATTCTTAGGTATTCCATTTGTATCAACTAGTATAAGCAAACCAGCACTATATGGCCCTTTGATTGTAAGAGAAAGCCTCAAAATAAAGGAAGATTATCTTGATGGAATAAATATATTCGGCAGCTTGAAGGTATGCGACCTTGGCAACCTAGAAGTTGTTCCTGGCAGCTATGAATTAACTGCTGAGCGTATAAGAAATACTATAGATGATATACGGACAGTAAACAAAAAAGCATTTCTTATTTTCATTGGTGGTGAACATCTAATTAGCCTTCCTATTATAGAATCTCTAAAGCCAAAATCTGTGCTTCAGCTTGACGCACATGCTGACTGTAGACCTGACTACCTAGGAAATCCTTACATGCACCAGACATGGGCATGGCATGCAGCTAAAATCTCAAAGATTTTTCAGATGGGTGTGCAAACAATGGCAGCAGAAGAGGTAAAAGCTGCAAAAGAGTTGGGTATTACTATGCTGGATACTAAAGAAAAGCTAAAACTCGTACATCCATCGCATCTAACAATAGATATAGATGTAATTGCCAATATGAATACAGGTTTCCCAGAAGGTATCTTAAGCCCAGAAAACGTATATCAAATCGTAAAAAATAGTAATGTAAGTTCAATGGATATAACAGAAATAGCTGATTATTCTCTACCAAGCAAAACAGGTTTCATAGCAGCAGAAATTATAAAGAGTGTTCTGGTATCGGTAATAAAAAGACAACCAATAAAAATTAAACAAAAGAAAAAGTAATGGGCTCAATCCTTAGAATTTTCATTCTATCTTTACTTTTTAAGTAAAAGATTGTGAATTGCCCAGACAGATCCTACAAGCAATGCGACTACGCCTATAAAGCTAAATAAGCTAACTAGTCCTGTTTTCACAGCTACCATACTTGCTTCTGTTCCGAAAAGTGTTACGTCACCCAATACATCGGCCAGTATAAATGACAGGGCTGATGCAGCTACTAAAGGTACCTGCTTTTCTATCTTTTTCTTTATCCCTGTGTACTGTACGAAAACCAATGCGAGCAACAGTGTAACACCTGTGCTACCTAAAATTTCTAGTACCATTTGTTTTCACCAATTAATAGATACATAGTTAAATATTTAAAGCTTTTTTCATTTAAAAGTAGTAATAAGATCCTTTCTTAGTAAGATCCTTTCTTGTCTGCAGAAAACTCTAGGGAGGTTTCTGAGATCACAAAGATGTTACACAGTAACATCTTTGATGAGAAGAAAGGCTCTTACTATCTTCCAAAGAACAAGTGGCTGCGCGATATTATAATTTATTATTGAAAGGCTCCTATCTGCAGAAGCTTCTAAGGCTTCTGAAGATATGATCTTCTTAATATTTCATAAGAAGATAAGATCCTGAATGATCTTTGATCATTCGAGGATGATAAAGATGTTTGAGGTATGACATCTTTGATCATCACCTTCCAAAGAATACTAATAAAACTACATAATCTACTGAAAATTATGGCGAATGAAGAATTGGTCAGAGAAATTCTAGAAACTTATGATTTAGAGCCCAGAATTAAACAGAAGATTATAGGAATAGCAGCTAGAAGAACAGAGGAGCTAGATATACATAATTTTGATGATGCATATAGATATATTTCTGAACTAATCCCGAAATTCACCAGTCCTTATGAAGAAAGATTTTTTGAAAGTTTAGATTCTCCTCTTGGAACAGATTCTGAAACAACATTACATGAAGTTATCTCTTCTGAATATGGTATAAATGAAGGCATTGTAGAAAGAGAAGCAAAGGAAATACACGCAGATGAGATCCTTCAAGTTCTCGAAAATCATGTTGACAGAAAATATTTAGACTTCGTATATAGATTATTTGGTACTGATATTAATATTTTGCTAAACACTTCAAGTGATCAAATAATAAAAAATATACCAACAATACAAGCAAGATTAGAAAGTTTAGCACAAAAGTATAAAATAAATGGAAGGCTGCTTATACCAAGAAGACCTATAATCAGTGTAGATTTTGATCCATCGTTAAAAATTAAATTTCGCTACAGACGGTTCAATGGTAATCCTATTGCATATTTTGAGAAATATGAAGTCTATCATGGTTTATCTAGGTATGAACTAGCTAAGTTGGATAGCGGTCTTTACGGGGCATTATTACGTAGAAGTCAGTTGACAACTGCAATACCTGATGTGTTAAAACGTTCACTTACAGAAGACAAGAAAAAAGAAATTTTTGATTATTACAATAATTCTGGAGGCAATGTTAGAAAAACAGCAAAGCATCTAAATTACTCCGTTAATACAGTTCTTAAATATTTGAAAGAATTTGATGTAGAATTAAAAAATTTATCACGGTCATATACAAAACATCAGTTAGAACAGTTACAGCAAGAATTTAATTCACATAATCCTAACATTTTTGAACTAGCACTTCGATTAGGTAAATCTACTCTGAGTGTTCTAAGAAAATTAGAATCACTTACAAAAGAATATCCAGAAATATGGGATAGTGAGAAAGTTGCAAGACTTGAAAGCCAATATGTACGCCAGATATATAAAGAAAATAAGGGTAGATGGAAAATTTTTGGGGATTATCTAGGACAGCTATTAGACGAATATGGTAAAAATAAAAAGAAGGTGTCTGGAGAATTAGGAATTAATCCTACAACTCTATCAAGACTTTTATCTGGTAATCAGAAACCTGGTAAAAAATTTCTTACAAAATTATCTGAAAGGTTTGATGTACCG
>CAYMYT010000036.1:0-4726 GCA_964394755.1 uncultured archaeon | reverse complement strand
GTACCGTATGAAAAGCTTGAAGGTTTGGTGACTACCTCGAGTATTCCTGCAAACTATAATGGTAATCAGAATGGAGATGTCATTCTAAGAAAATAATACCAAAAATAGACCATTGCTATCATTGTTCCACCACCTACTACTATTCGTAAAAGCTTATGATCTGTTTCATCCCAATCTTCCTTAAGCGATTGCAAAAATGTTTTTATGAATTCTATTGTTGTTGAAATTCTTGATTTGGGTTTCTCTGATGAAAATATCATTATTATTAATATCAAGTAAAGTTTATATTTTTGCTACAGCCTCTTTATTTTTCCTGGCTTGGGTTCAAAACAACTGCTTTCGTCCAAGAGCTTATTCACAATAGCGTCGACATCTTCTTCGGGTATGCCAGACTCTGTGATCAGATCTGAATAGTCGCATCCTTGTCCTTTATCTAGTTTTACTATAAGCTCTAGAATTTTTTCTTTATCAGTTGGTTCCTGAACTTCTACTGGAATATCTACTGTATGCAAAATTGAAACTATTGATTCTGTTTCCTCAGGCTCTATACCAAATACCTCTTTCACGTAACGCTTCAACTCGGTCATGTCGCTAACTTCTGCTTTGTGTTTGTTAACAAGATTGATCTTTTTTTGCCAGTCTGCTTCTTGACTGCGAAGTTCGACTTCACGTAAAAGCTCAAAGTTTGGCTCAACCTTTACCACACTTTCTGGAGCAATATAGATTTCATCCTGATAACTTTTAACTCTGCCTATAACATCTACGATGTCGCCCTTATCTACTGGATCAAGAATTGAAAGTGTTGTAAATGCCTTTACTCTTATTGTTCCTGAACCATCATCTAGTGTAAAGGCTGCAAAGCTTTTGTTTTCTGACAAAAATTTATCAACTATAGTACCTAGTATGCGCACTCTTGATATATGCTGCCCAAGCTTTGTAACCACATAATTTGGATTGAAGCCTTCTTGCTGAACCCACTTCCCATCTATAATAGAAGATATGCGTGCTTTCACAGCTGTTAGACGTTTCTTTTCCATATTATATCACTTATCAACAAATATCTTAAACCTTTCTTAGATAACCACTTTTTGGCTCGAATAAAACACCATCCCTTATTAGTCTATCTAATACTTCATCTATCCCTTCTATACCAAGAGTCTCAGCTTCTGCCTTCAAATCTTCTATATAGACCTCCTTTGCATCCTTTAGCATACGCTCTAGAACATCCATTATCTGGCTAATCTTTCTTCTTCTAGTTGCTGTGACACCGCTCTCCATGCGGTCGATATCAATACGCCCAGATTCATAGTCATATCCAAGCTGGCTAAGCGAATATTTCATAAGGTTGATTGCACGATGCGCATCCTCTAGGCGAACTTTGTTGTCTAGCCTGACTTTAGCGCTTGCTTCTGCTAATCTAAGAAGAGCTTCATATTGCCTCAAAGTAAGGCTTACTGCAGGTACTTCTTCTTGTGTGTAACGACCACGCATTTCCAAGTAAAAGTTTTTTATAAGACTTGCAGCCTCTTCTGATAATTCGATATCTTTTATACAACGAGCAAATGCAATATATTTTCTTAATATATTCATATCTATCAAAGGCTTTACTACGTCAGGATTCATACGTGACTGAAGAACGTGTTCGGCAATTCTTTCGTCCTGCACCTTTTCAGGTGTATCCCTCAAAGCAAATTTAAGATCAAAACGAGTTAGAAGAGTTTCAGGAATCTGAATCTGTTCTATAATAGGCACAAAAGGATCAAATCTGCCAAGTTTAGGATTGGCACCAGCAAGAACAGCTGTCTGCGCAGGTAGTGTTGCAACTATACTAGCTTTTGCTATACTAACTGTTTCGACGCTAGTTGCTTCGTGCATTGCTATTTGGTCATCTTTGGACATTTTGTCGAACTCGTCTATACTTATCAGACCTTTATTACATAATATTAAGGCACCTGCTTCGAGAACCCAACCACCAATAGCTTCATTCTTTACAACGGTTGCTGTTAATCCAGCTCCGCTTACACCTGAACCTGAAACATATTTCCCACGTGGCATTATATCTGCAACAAGTTTCAGAAGTGCTGTTTTACCTACAGATGGATCACCTGTGACAAGTATGTGAATATTACCACGTATACGGGATCCATCTGGTAGTTTGTGAGGAACACCACCAAAAATTTGGAGGACGACTGACTCCTTTATAGGATCAAAGCCCCATATACCAGGAGCTATACTTGCCTTTAGCTTTTCAAAAACATCAGGGCTTCCTGCAAGCGCTCTTATCTTCATTTCATCTTCTTGTGTTATATCAAGCTCTTCGAATTCAATTTCGTGTAGTTCAACATGGTTTGCTTCTATGTATGTATCGACTTTTGTACATAGTTTACCCTTAATTCTTTTAGGAAGTTCTTTCAATACTCCAACAACTTTTAGACGATTTCCAGGATCTGTTTTACGCTGCATCTTAGGTGTTGTTAGATCTTCTTTCAGAAATATTCCTATTTCTGAAGGCCTTTCGCCTGTAGTAACTTCAAATGGTTCGACACCTACTAGCCATCTGGTATCAAACATTTTTTTATCGTGCAGTTTAAAATCTCCCATATGACCGCATTCGCATCGTCCTGGCTTTTGTAAAATGTTTGTGTCCTGCAACTTTACTGTTATTATTGTGCACTCGGGACACTGCCATGATGCTTCATATACCTGTGGCTTTACCTCAGAAGCTGACTTTATTATTGCATCTATCTGCCATAGCTTATCCATATGCTTTGCTCGTAAATTCCTAATTCGCATATGTCTTGACTCAGGCAAACCTTTGATCCTTATTTTTACAACCACGTCCTCAAGCAAAATATTTCTTGCTGCGTGTTCAAATTGCTCAAGTATGGAAGGTTGCTCAAGTACCTGATCAGCAAGAAATGGATCATACCGGTCGAGAACAGAAAAGTCTATAATGATGAATCCTTCGGTCTTTGCAATTACCAATTCTTTATAATAATTATCACGAAGAAAAGCCTCGATCTTTGGGATCATGTTAAAAGCTTAGTAAAAAGAGATTTTAACTTATGGCGTACATTTCCGCTGGTTCCTGTGGAGATTCCCAAAGAACTAGTGGCTAACACAATATTATTATACACCAAATTATACACCAAAGCTCTTTAGTTTTGCTTCAAGTTTTTTAACAGCTATCTTTATTGCATCTAAACTTTTTGCACCTGCGCATACAACGCGGCCTGAAGAGAATAATAGAAATGCAACCTTAGGGTCGATTATTCTATAAACTAAGCCAGGAAATTGTTCTGGTTCGTATTCGCTATCTTCTAGTTTGAATGCTAACTGGTCAAGATTCAGTTCTTTATTGAGATTAACGGCAACAACTATATTCTCTATTTTTACCTTTATTTCATTTTCATTTACACGGATACCTATACGCTTGATATTCTTTACTGTTTTACGCAGTGCTTCTCTGGCAGCTGATGTCGAACGTGCACCTACACATATTATTTTTCCTGAACGAAAGATAAGGGTAGCAACTTTAGGCTCTCCTAGTCTATAAACTAAACCAGGAAATTGTTCTGGTTCGTATTCGCTATCTTCGAGAACATTCAATAGTCTATCAAGAGAAATAATCTTTTTTATATCGGTAGAAGCAACCACATTTTCTATCTTTATTTTATCAACCATTGTGAGTATTTAAATGAATAAAGTATTTATAGTCATCCAAGACCTAATCTTGGATTCCTACTAGCAAAATCATCTTTTTATGATTTTGCTATAAATAGAACTGTGAAGAACCACTGGTCATAGACCAGTGGCATCTTGAAATTGGTTAGTGACCACTGGTATTACAACAGTGGTTCTTAACATCTTGCACACCACTAGTCATAGACTAGTGGTAATGCCAGATATATAGTCGTCCAACACAAGAATATGGTATTGATTTTATTGGACTCCTACTAGCTAACCAAGAAATATGTACGGATTATTTATTTGGTTAGCTATAATGCTTGATTTTATATTTTAATATAAATAATTTTATATTTTAATACAAATAATATAATCTATGTTGCATCGTAACGTAATTCAAATTGATACTAAGGAAGGTCCTTCTGACATAACAAAACATGTCGAGAATGTTGTAAATAAATCGCATGTCAAAAATGGCATATGCAACATATTTCTAAGGTCGACAACATCTAGCATTATGATAAATGAGAATGATGTCATGCTTTTTGCAGACTATAAAAAACTGTTTGAACAGGTTGCACCTGAAAATAGGATGTATGCACATACAGATAATGCACGTTCACATTTGCTTTCATCTTTGGTTGGAAATGAAAAGAGTGTTCCTGTGTCAGATGGTAAACTTTTGCTGGGGAAGTGGCAATCCATAATACTATGGGAATTTGATAAACCAAGAAGAAGGGAGATTATTGTTAGTGTGATAGGTGAATAATATGCTTAAAACACGTGCATATGTGAAGAACCACTGGTCAAAGACCACTGACATCTTGAAACTGGTTAATGACACTGGTATTAATCCAGTGATTCTTACATCTCGCATTCCATCACTAGTCTATGACTGTGGAATGCAAGATTTTAATGAGAACATTGAAACAAAAAGTGGATATGGTTCTGGTATAGCAATGGTTTCTTTTGCATATAATTACGACGAAGTTTACAAAACGAAAACATTGCATGGAATTATTTATGATTTTGGGAAAGA
>CAYMYT010000035.1:249-8175 GCA_964394755.1 uncultured archaeon | reverse complement strand
CTCCACCTCCACCATCACCTGGTCCTGATGTTCCAAAGAAATTAGCAGGAAATAGAAAACCTTCTACATACTTCGCAAAATAAAATGCTGTTCCTCGTACAATACTACCTGATATATTTGCCTGTACTTCAAGTTGGAAAGGTCCTGTCTTATTTACAGGCAAGGCCACAGTTATCCTTGGGCTTGTAGCAGCAGTACCTGGTTCTACAGAAGCAACAATGTTAGTTATATCTGCTTCTGATCCCGACAAAAAGTTCATGGATATTATTTTTGTAGCATTGATATTTGTTATAGAAATGCCTGAAACAGCTGTACCATTTGCACTAAGATTACGAGCAGAGATCTCAAATGTAGCATTATCTCCAGGTGTGAGAAAGCTCAGATAGTCAGAGCCTCCTCCTATAGTTGACACAGGATTGACTTTGAGTATAAAGCTTTGAACTGCGAAGTGTCCACGTGCTATAACTGACTGGTTGAATCCTGTAACATTAACAGTTAATGAATATATTCCATCAGCTACAGGAGCTGTAAAATTAATTCTACATACATTTTGACCAAAGAAGTTTCCTATAGAATTTGTAATCCCAGGATTTACCAGTATCGTAGACGTTTGTAGATTCTTGTATTCTACTGGTGTTACACTTGTACAATTTACAAGTCCTGGGCCTCCTCCTATAGCACCAGGAATAACATTGTCATTACTAAGATTGAAAACAAGCACATTAAATGCAACTTGACCTCCTGCACTGAATGCTGATGAAGAACCAAAATCAAAGAAAAAGTCTTTGTGTATATCTAGAACAGCTTCTATTCCACGAATAACAAAAGATGTTGCAGACTCTGTAGTTTTACTGCCTATTTTACCAACAACCTTTACCTTATGTTCACCGAGTTGTTTGCTGTTATACTGCAGGGTGTAAACACCATCTGCTTGATGTACTAGAGATAGATTACTTACAGTATTATTTGGAGTTACTATAAAAGCTGTTATGCTTCCTGTTGTAATAGGACCTGAGTCGTCTCGCAACTTTGCTACAATAGTTACATTTTCATCAGGAGAGAAGCTTGATGCAGTAGCATTCTTTGCATCAATTGTACTTACAAACATGGTTGTAGTAGATTTAACAAGAAGATAGAGAGATGCTATACCATGCTCTGCTACAATAACATAGCTGCCATCAGCATCAGATGGCACTGATATATTATATAAAATGCTTCTGACACCTGTTCCATTAGTTGTGTTTGTTATTGTCCATGATTGATTCAGACCATTTGGTGAAAATATGCTCATAGCAGGAGCAGTTGGTGTCAGCACATCAAAGGTTATATTTACCATGAATGATGAACCATTTACAAAAGGAGGTCTCTTATCAGTAAAATTGATGCTTGCACTGGATACATTTCTTGAGTGAATAGGTATATTTCTAGAAACAGGCAGAGTAACTTGAGATGTAGTATTGGTTATTATAGAAACATTGTAGTCACCTAGAATTAGCGGAGAAGTAACATTAATATTGAAAAATCCTGTTGATGATGTAACAATTGTAGTTATTGAGCCTGAAAGATTTACAGTAATATTCACATTTGGAATACCTGTACCATTGTCAAACAATAGAAAACCCTTTACAAAAGTGCTTGAATTAGGTGTTACTAAAGAGTCGGCCCCGACATCTAAGTAATCTGCATATACAAATCCTGCAACAAGCAGCAACACAAATACCGATAGTAGCTTCATTTGACCACTAAACATAATACGAATGATGACCAAAGATGTGACACTCAAACATCTTTGTCATCTCATTCTTAGAAGCAATCAGGGCTTCTACTAGATAAATCATGTCTAGAAGCTGTATATAAAGTTTTTTTTTGTTGAACTACCGCTGTAAGTACACTGTAATGTGTTCAAATATTGATGTCCACCATAATTATACTAATGAAAGTGTTGACCATTTCAATATTATTAATTATGGCAGCTGTTGTAGCAGCCACATCTATATTGTTTCTTTTTCCTTATCAACCAACTGAACCGCCACTAGTGAATGATACTGGCTCAACACAGCAGGGAATTCAAGAAGTAGTTGATGCAAACAACAAATTTGCATTTGAGCTCTATTCGAAATTAGATAAATACATAGATGGGAACATGTTTTATTCTCCTTATAGCGTTTCAGCTGCTTTAGCAATGACATATGAGGGTGCAAAAGGACAGACTGCAGACGAGATAAAATCTGTTTTTCACTTTCCAGAAACTGGGGTGCTAAGACCGAATTTTGCTGCAATTTACAACAATATCAATAAGAAAGACAAATCTTACAAACTAAGTACAGGAAATGCCCTATGGACTCAAAAAGACTATGTTTTTCTTGAAGATTATAAAAGTATGGTAGAAAAATACTATGGCGGCAAGTCGGTAAATCTCGACTTCATTGGAGAAACTGAGAAGTCAAGACAAACGATTAATGCGTTTGTTGAAAAGCAGACAAACGGTAAAATAAAGGATTTGATTCCTGAGGGATTTCTTACTCCCGATATCAGACTTGTTATAACAAATGCTATATATTTCAAGGGTACATGGATATGGCAATTTGATAAATCTAAGACGTACCAGAAAGATTTCAAAATAACTCCAGATAACACCGTAAAAACCCCGATGATGTTTATGGACAATGATAAAGCAACATTCAATTACGCTGATCTTGGAAATTTACAAGTTTTAGAGCTTCCTTACAAGGGTGAAGAAATATCGATGTTGGTAGTATTGCCAACAACAGATCTTGATGATATAGAGCCTTCTTTAACAACAGAAAAGCTCAAGGAATGGAAAAGTCAAATGCGAGAAAGTAAGCTGGATGCCATATACTTGCCTAAATTTGAATTCGATACAAAATATTTTTTGAATGAAGTTCTTACTGCGCTAGGGATGCCAACAGCCTTTTCAAATGGTGCTGATTTCTCAGGAATGACAGGTGCAAAAGATTTGCTTATTAGTTCTGTTATTCACCAGGCATACATCAAAGTTGATGAAGAAGGAACTGAGGCGGCTGCTGCAACAGCTGTCAATGTAAGAGTAACATCTATTTCTCCTACTAGAAAAGAATTCATAGCAGATCATCCAT
Source organism: uncultured archaeon (assembly GCA_964394755.1). Classification (GTDB taxonomy): domain Archaea; phylum Aenigmatarchaeota; class Aenigmatarchaeia; order GW2011-AR5; family GW2011-AR5; genus CAYMYT01. Next base: position 5,059 of record CAYMYT010000035.1, on the reverse strand, counting down.
TCATATTTATAATACAGGAAAAGGCTACAGGAAATATATTGTTTATGGGAAGAGTTATTGACCCTAGAGGATAAGAGATATCTAGCATGTGAAGATAAATTTTACTACATTTCACTCACAATTATCAGATCTTCTTTGTATCTTTCGTGAGAAGATGTCTGATCTTCTTAATAATTTCCTAGGAAGATAAGATGTTACCATTCACAACGTTCAAATTTCCAATTACACGCTTATCTAATCCAACTTCTCCTATGTGATTCATTCCAAAACGTTGTTTAGGTGTACTAGTGGCATTCTGTATAATAGCGGATTTGTTGGGTAGAATCACAACACCTGCATTTTCGAGTATGGTAAGATCAACAATTGGTGTAAAAACTACTCCGCCTTCGCTAACATGAATAGCTTTTACCAACTTAGTGCCTTCTACAGTAGTATCATATAGAATAAAATCAAGGAGAATCTCCATATTCTTCTTCTCTTTGATTGTAATAGGTGTTCCAATCACAAACTCTCTAGAAGGTAAAATAGCACTGTAGTCCACACCATTTCTAGTCACAACAACATCAGAAATCCTTAGCTTCAATTTTGTATAAAGACCTGGATGAATATTATTTTGTGCATACAGATGTGGTCTACCACCATTCTCTAATTTAACTAGGTCATATGTTGTTTTTGAATCTGAAATATTCGTCCAGCTGCCGTTGAATAATTCAAGATCTTTAAGAGTTATTCTTATAGAACTTATACCTGCATAGTCAAAACCTGGAATACTGTCAGCTACAAGAAATATTGTATTTCCGCTAGGTGATAATAAATCAGGTGATTGTGATTGTGAAATATTTGAGGTATTGATAATCGAAGAAATATTTGGAACTGGAATTTCTGGAATTGAAATGCAGCCGCTTATCAGAATGATAAGCAGGATTCCTATTCTACGCATATTATTATTTGAAGAAGCCTAAATAAAAGCATAATTTTGGATTGTTTAGATCAGATGTTTCCATATTTCTTGTGAGCAGCTTCTGCAGTCATAACTTCTGTTACTTTGACAGTCTTATTGTTATCCATTATTACATAAAATGCTCTGTAATCACCTATGCGCATCATATAAGCAGTTTTTGATGAACCCTTGATTTCTTTCTTGTCGCCAAAAATCTGTCCTGGGTAAGGTGATTCTTTGAGAAGCCTAAGTTTTTCTTTTATTTTTTCTGAACGTTTCTTACCAAGAGAGTCGATAAACCTTAGCGTGCTTTCCTCTACTAGGACTTTCCACATCTATAGTCACAGACGAAAATATATAGAACTTTTATGTCTGCTCCTGCATAGTAAATGACAATGTATTAAAGTCTAAGTAGTATTGTCATTTACTATAATCGAGCTCCACAAACTTTCCTGATCTTACAATTTTATGCTGGGTTTCTACAAAGTTTTCTCGTTTAAGCGAATCTTTATAAAACTCCACAAGTCTTTCTATAAGTGAGTCGTATGTGTCTTCCATCTTTCCAATGCTTCGCAGATCATCTCTTGTTTTTGTTTCTATCTGTATTGTTGTTTTTGACATACATATAGTAGTTATACAAAACTATAGTATGATATCGTTATCAAGATAAACAACTTTTACAGTACAACACCTTATTCTGATCTTAACACACATATTACAAATATTTAAATATTTGTCATACATATATGATATATGGATAAAGATAAAATAATAGAAGTATTAGGTTTATGGAATTTCTGGAACCGTGAAATTGATGCAGGTATTCATCGAGTATACACAGACAAAATATTCAAGTCTATAAAGTATGAGAAGGTTATAACACTTACAGGAATAAGGAGATCCGGTAAATCGACAATTCTGAAGCAAATAGTGAAAACTCTTTTGGAAACGGAAACAATACCCAAAGAAAATACGTTGATTGTTAACCTTGAGGAGCCGCGTTTAGAATCAATTGATGTTAATTCTTTGATAAAGATATACGAAGCTTATAAAGAAATAATCAATCCAAAAGGAAAACCTTATATATTTTTAGACGAAGTACAAGAGATAAAAGGGTGGGAAAAGTTTGTAAGAAGCTTGAGTGAGACAAAGGAAGCTTATATTTTTATTACAGGGTCATCAGCAAAACTTATGAGTGAAGAGTTATCTACTTTGCTTACAGGGAGACAGTTAACATTTGAAATATTTCCTCTATCTTTCGAAGAATTTCTAAAGTTCAAGAATGTTATTATCAAAAGCAAAAAAGACATTTATCTAAACGCTGAAAAGATACGTAGGCTATGCAATGAATACATTAAAACCAGTAGTTTCCCAGAAACAGTTGAAATGAATGATGAAATAAAGAAAAAAACACTTTTCGAATATTACGATACAATACTTAACAGGGATGTTGTAAAGAGATATAGAATAAGAGAGATAGATAAAATAAGATCTCTTGCTAGGTACTATCTTACAAACATAAGTTCTCTGATAACTTATACAAAAACAGGTAAATTTTTGAATACTTCAGCAGAGACCGTGTCCAGATTTTCTGAGTATCTAAAGAGTTCAAAATTGCTGTTTTTTATTGCACGGTTTTCTTTTTCAGTAAAAGAACAAGAGAATTCTCCTAGAAAAGTTTATTGCATAGATAACGGACTTGCAGAATCTCTTGGATTCACATTCATGGAAAATCGTGGTAAATTTCTTGAAAATGTTGTTGCAATAGAGCTGCAAAGGAAAATATCAGAGAATCCAAACATTGAAGTCTATTACTGGAAAGATTACGCAGAGAAAGAAGTTGATTTTGTTATTAAAGAAGGAAATAAAATAAAACAACTGATACAAGTAACGTATTCAGGTGAGTACAAGGACATAAAAGAAAGAGAAATAACTGCAATGCTGGCAGCGGCCAATGAACTGAAATGCAAGAACTTAAATATAATCACATGGGATTATCAAGCAGAAAAAACATACGAAAAGAACAAGAAGATTATATTTATACCACTATGGAAGTGGCTTCTAGAGAAAGTATAGTCGTCTAAAAAAAGTTCCAGATCACATAGGTTTTAGTATATGGACGACTATATATATTACCTGAGATGTAATTAATTTTCATGAAGATGAAAAATGCAAAAGAACCAAAATACATCTGTAGAAAGCCTGGACCTGCCTCTGTAAAGATAATTGAAAGAGATTCTAAGGTGATGTCACCATCGCTAACGCGCGAATATTCATTTGTATATAAGAAAGCAAAAGGTTGCTACGTTTGGGATGTTGACGGCCGGCAATACTTAGATTTTTCAGCAAGCGTTGCAGTAATGAATATAGGACACACAAACCCTGTAATTGCAAAAGCTATAAGGAATCAAATAAAATTCGGTATTCATTGTGGATTCTCTGATTTCTATGCAGAACTGCCTGTGCAATTTGCAGAACAGCTTCTTACATTTCTACCGTTTAATGACGCCAGAGTATTTTTCTCAAATTCTGGAACAGAAAGCATTGAATGTGCATATAAGTTGGCAAGATGGCACACTAATAAGAAGTGGACTATAGCCTTCAATAATGCTTTTCACGGCCGTACAATGGGTAGCCTTAGTATGACGAAGTCGAAGCCTGTGCACCGCGAACGATTCGAACCATTTTTACCAGTAAAGCATGTACCATATCCATATTATTACAGGATGGGAATGGAACCTGGGGAGTGTAGTGATTATTGTTTAAACCAAATTGAAAAAAGTATATCTGGATCTGCATCAGATAATACCGCAGCGATATTTCTAGAACCTATACAAGGAGAAGGTGGATATATTGTACCTCCCAAAGAATTCGTGAAGGGCGTAAGAAGATTATGTAATGAACATAATATTTTGATGTGTGCTGATGAGGTGCAGTCAGGCTGTTATCGCACCGGTAAATTTCTCGCCATAGAAAATTTTGATGTAAAGCCTGACATCGTTTCCTTAAGTAAATCTATTGGTGGCGGAATTCCTTTAGGAGCGACAATTGCAGAGAAAAAAATAATGGATTGGCCCCAAGGAGCTCATGCCAATACATTTGGTGGCAATCTAATTGCATGCGCTGCTGGTATAGCAACATTAAAGTATATGCGCCGGAAAAACCTGGGTAAAAATGCTGAGAAATTGGGAAGTTATATGCATGGGGTACTCAACGAACTCAAAGAACACTATGAAATAATAGGTGATGTTCGTGGTATTGGTCTCATGATTGGAGTTGAACTTGTAAAGGATAAGAATAGGACGCCTGCTATAGACGAAGCTAAGGCTTTGCTATGTAAAGCAAGCGAAAAAGGTTTGATTTTACTGCCTTGTGGAAAAAGTACAATTAGAATTTGTCCACCACTCACTTTGACAAAGGAGCAGGCTGATAAAGGATTGAGTATACTTGAGGAATCTATTAGAGAGGTAAAGAATTGAATGTAGCCTGAGAATATATTTCAGATGAAGAGAAAATTACTCTAACTAGAAGATAAGTATGAGATAAGCTTAACTATGCTTTCTTCACAGGATAGGGGTATATCAAGATTTGGATCAGTGATACCCAATCTATAATTCTCTATTTTACATGTCATCTCATATGTTGGGTTAACACCACTTATAAGCGCGAATGGAAATATTCCACTTTCTGATGAGATTACATTAATAACACAACGTTCATCTTCAAGCCCGATTATCTCTACATTAACACCAATTTCTGTATTGAATAAAGCAGGCTTGCATAACATGAACACTTGCTCGAAGCATTTTATGTTTTCGCTGCAATCTTCTATTTCATCATTTTTTATTGATTCAACATCCTTTGAAGTAC
>CAYMYT010000035.1:0-239 GCA_964394755.1 uncultured archaeon | reverse complement strand
CTTCCGAATATTTCCTTTTCAGGTGGGTTTATTGATTTATTTACAGAATTAAGAATACCTTCTGCTCTTCCGAATATTTCCTTTTCAGGTGGGTTTATTGGTTCATTATAATTTCCGATACCACCAATTTTATTGGTAAGCTTACCTACTGTCACACCCATCTCCTCGAGTTTTGGTGCAATACTAAGAAGCCATGCAGATGACGGCACCTCTTTAACAAGTTCTATATAAGTCTCATT
>CAYMYT010000034.1:7962-8248 GCA_964394755.1 uncultured archaeon | reverse complement strand
ATGCGGCCGTATTCAGTACTGAATTCTCCATACTCTTTGATTGTTGATATAAGTTCGAATATTGTTTGAGGTGGTACACCTGAAGTTGCGATTGCAGCTGTATGGTTTATACCAAAAGGCATATTACTCTCAAGACTTTTCTTAGCTTTTGAGATAAGATGGAATGGGTAGGCATGATGTGCTATCATTACCACTGAAAAAAGAATTAGGCTAATGATAATTGATGTTATAAGGCTTTGGATAAGGGGTACGTTCAAGTACAGGAGCCCAAAATATACCGATAGAA
>CAYMYT010000034.1:0-7952 GCA_964394755.1 uncultured archaeon | reverse complement strand
TGTTTATGTTTGATTTTACAAATACGTTTTTCAATGGTTCAAGATAACCTGGAAAATACCTAAGTCCTATTTTTGCAAACCATCTGAGCATAACCCTGCGTCTAGGCATATAAATAGTTATGGACAGTACTATTTGAATATTATATCTTCCTTATTATAGCTAATCAAATAAATAATCCGGACATATTTCTTGGTTATAGCTAACCACTAATGGTTAGCTAGTAGGAGTCCAATAAATAACTTATTGGACGACTGTAGCTAGTAGGAGTCCAATAAAATCAACACGATATTCTTTTGCAAGAATGACTCAAAGAGTCCTTCTGCACCGAATGATTTTACCCCAAAATCATTCTTGTGTTGGATGACTATAGTTCAACAGGCTGCAAACTGGTTCAGACTAAAGAAGAACACAACAAACAAATCAAGAGGATCTATGGCATTGAAGAAGATGTTTATTGCTCTGTGCACATCAGAAGAGGTAAATAAGCGCTACCATAAGAGATCCAATTCTGAATCTACATTTGCTGCTAAGAAACGAAAGTTTGGTAATTTTGTTCGTTCCAAGAAAGATGTTGCTAAAGAGAATGAGGAACATCCTGTGGGATTGAGAGCTTTAAATATCTATCTATTATATCAATGAAGTTGATTATTATGTATACATACGATGTCAGTGAATATAGTACAACAGGTAAAAGTATAAAAGGTAAAGAACCACGAGTTGAAGGTGTTGGAGATCCATTTTACACGATAGGAAATAAACTGATAGATTCTGGTTATGCTATAGGATCTAGCGTCAGACTTGGTGGTGAGGATAAGGCAAGAAATTGTATTGGAATTTTTAAACAAACAGATCCTATCGAAAGAAAGTTTTTATTTTTTAAATATTATGAAAAACAACCTACATACCATATTGGAGTATTATGGTTTCACAATGAAGCCAAAGATGCTAGAAAACTAACAAAATGGATTTTAGATATTTATGGTGAGGAATACTATTCAGAACTAACAAAATTTTGTGAACAAGCCGCAAAAATGTATGATGTAAAATTACAAACAGTATTAAGGAGTCAGGAAAGAAGAGTTGCAATTATTGCTGGTAATACTAAAAAATACGCATTATAATTATAATATCCCGGTTATGAGTAAAATTATAGTTACGGACAATACTATTTGGAATACAAATAGAATTTATCAATAAATTCTGTTGTATAGAAGGATTTTGGAACAAAATCCTTCTTGTATTATTTATTGTCCTAACTATATGTGAAGACATAACCATAATATCAAATGAGAATGAAGATCTGATGAGAACAAAACCAGAAATTAGAATATTGTGTAAATATGACTGTAAAATATAGAAATTATTACAAGAGCAATTAGGAGTGTTTTTGGATGGAGATGGAAGGGTAAGCATGTACGATTTTACTAAAAAATTAATGAAATATGTAGGATTGAATCAAGCAGATATTCTTTCATTCTCCTTGGCAGCTTTCAAAGACTCAAAATTTTCCGGCGACTTATAATAATCATGTATATATTTTGCCACTTCTCCCATATTCGTCAAATTATTTTCTAGCATCCAGTTAAGCACTTTTTTGCGTACTTCTATCTCCTTCTTTATATTATCCATTTGTATACCTTTTTCTTCTGATATCTTTTTGAGAATTTGCGATGATCCAGTATAATTAAATTTATCTTCAAATGGGACCCATTTAAATGTTTTAGATGTTTCTGCTGTACCTGTTTTCGCATTAACGCTTTCTATTTCTACAACTTCTTTTACCCTACGTGCTGATTTACCTTTTTCACGTGCATGCACCATGATTATGACCATGTCCAAACTATCAAGTAATCCTGGGGATAAACTTATTGGTTTTGTTTGGAGACGCTTAAGAACATCGTCTACACTTCCTGCATGAATCGTAGACATGCTTGGATGGCCGCTTGCCATACTCTGGAACATAACATAAGCCTCTACACCACGAATTTCACCGACTATCAGATAATCTGGGTTCTGTCTAAAGCTTTCTTTTAGGAGATCGAACATTGTTATCTGTCCTAGGCCAGTTGCACCGTAGCCTGTACGCGATACACCAGGTATCCAGTTTTCGTGCGGTAGATTCAACTCTCTTGTGTCTTCAATAGAAATAATTTTTGCCTGTGGTGGTATGAAAATTGATAGTGAGTTGAGCATTGATGTTTTGCCTGTTGCAACACCACCTGATATTAATATATTTGCACCATGCTCAATGATATACCATAAGTACGCTGTCATTTCTACTGATATTGTACCTAGTTTTATGAGATCTATAGGAGTGAAAGGAATTTCACGGAACTTTCTTAGAGAGAATGTGGGGCCTTTTGTGGTAACGTCATCTGCAATAGTTGCTTGTACTCTTGTTCCGTCAGGAAGTGTACCATCTAGCAATGGTTCTGCATAACTTACGTAACGGTCGCATCTCTGTGCAATTTTTGTTATGAAATCCTTCAGTGTTTTTGAATCGCTCCATTCAATATTAGTTTTGAGTGAACCATATTTCTGGTGCACTACATATACAGGAATGTTGATGCCGTCACATCCTACGTCTTCTATATAGCTGTCATGCATGATAGGTTCAAGTTCATTCATACCTACAAAATCACGAAATACATAGTACATAATTTGTAGGTATTCTTGTTCTTTGAGATGGAATCCATATTCTTTTAAGAGCCATTGCACATTATTTTCAAGAAATTCTAACAGACTATCATCTTTTTTGATAGACTCAAAGCTGGCGTCGACAACCTGTATCATACCTTCTTTTATTTTTTCGAGTATGTGTTTTTCATTGTCGGTAAGCCTTGGTTCAACGATATTATAAGAAAATAGGCCGTCTTTTTCAGGACGTATGCTGACGTATGCATACGGTTTTATGAGGTGGTATATCATGCCCTTTTCTTTGTCGATTGTTGTAGGCAGCTTTGTAAGAGTCCTAGCAGGATATATTTCAAATTTTGGATATCCGGCTACTTTCTTCTTGGATAATGATATTTTTTTGGGTAGTGATACGGATATCTTCCCAGATTTTGACATTGATTTTATTTTTGATTTTATATCCTCAAGTTTATTGGAAGCTAAGTCTTTCAAGTTTATCTTTCTCAAGGTCACCACGATATCCACCTTTACCTTTTTATTTTAATTATGCCTCTGAAACGCGCGCAACTTGGACATGCATGCATTTTTGTTGAAAATGTTGATACATGTCTCATGTCAAGCTGCTTTTTTAGCACAGGATCAGTCACACGGAAACCACGATGGGTTATGAATGTTTTCCACCTAGGAACACTTCTACCACAAAAGCTGCATTTTATACTTGATTCGTGACCTCTACCTTTTGTGTGATGGTATCCTCTCTTGTATGGTGCTGGCATTATTCAACACCTACCATCTTTTCTGAGAAATATCTTATTCTAATATCTAACATACTTCTTTCCTCCATTTTCATATCTTTCTACTGTATTAATAGGAAGATCTGATATACAAAATATAGTATAATTCTATGAAATATAAAGATTTGCTATCTAGTGTGATTATGGATATAGGCGAAATTCTGGAAAATAGGTCAAATATAGTGAATAAGGTAATTGAAAAGTATCTTCCAAGGAAATATGACGCTAATTCGATGATATGGACATTTGGTACCCCACGCTACAAATTTAATCCTGAATTGGCCAGTGAAACACTACCAAAGCCTGTGTGGGAGCTTCTTGATAGAGGAGGGAAGAGGTGGAGACCTATTGTTTTTATGATGTTATGTGAGGCTATGAGTACAAAACCTGAGAAATTCCTGGATTTTGTGGTTATTATAGAGCTTGTACATAATGGATCGCTTATTGTTGACGATGTTGAAGATGACTCAGATTTGAGAAGGGGTAAACCTACATTAAACAAGATATTTGGAATAGATATAGCAATAAATGCTGGTAATTTTCTGTATTATTTGCCGTTGTTGGTGCTGTTGAAAAATGAGTGTCAACTCCCGAAAGAAAAGCTACTCAAAGCATATGAGATATATGGGCAGGAGCTGATCAATATTCATTTAGGGCAGGGTATGGATATTGGTTGGCATCGTGGGCTTTCTGCTGAAATTCCCAGTGAAAAGGAGTATATGCAGATGTGCGCCTTTAAAACAGGGACTTTGGCAAGATTGGCTGCACGTTTGGCTGTGCTAGTTTCTATGGATATTAGTGACGCTAGATTTAATATAGAGGAAAAGGCTGGTAGATTTGCTGAGAGCATAGGTGTAGCTTTTCAGATACAAGATGATATTCTTAACATAACAGCAAAAAATGATAAAGGACAATTCACGAAAGATTATATGGGAAGCGATATCACAGAAGGAAAGAAATCGCTGCCAGTAATACGTACACTAGGTGTTGCAAAAGAAAAGGATAAAATAAGGCTGATTGATATTCTGAATATGCATACCAGAGATAGATTGCTGATAGATGAGGCTATCGGAATAATACAGAACTATGATTCTATAAATTATTCAAAAGGTATTGCAGCTAACTTGGTGAAAGATGCATGGCATGATATGAATAATATACTTAAAACTTCACAAGCAAAAAATGACCTTGAAGCTCTTGTCAAATTTTTGGTGAATAGAGAATATTGAATTACAAGCAAAGCTACTAATCTTTTCTAAGAAAATGTTAGTATGCACATATCGAAAGCAGGCTTATCAGAACTTGCTATAGATTCATTGAATCCTGTTCAGGAGGCTGCTGTCAAAGCAGGTTTATTGGAAGGCAAAAATCTTGTGGTAGAAAGCCCAACTGCCAGCGGTAAAACGCTTATCGCTGAAATCGCTTTTCTAAATCATTTTCGTAAAGGTGGCAAATGCGTTTATCTTACACCACTTAAGGCGTTGGCAAACGAGAAGTATCATGATTTTAAAGCAAAGTATAATTCTATTGGTCTGAAAGTTTCTATTTCTATCGGTGACTTTGACAATGATAATTCGAATCTTGGTAGATATGATGTGATTATTACAAGTAATGAGAAAATGGATTCATTGATAAGGCATGGTTCAGCATGGATAAATGATATCAGCCTGATAATAGTAGATGAAATTCATCTTCTTAATGATCCTGAAAGAGGACCTACATTAGAGGTTGTACTGACACGTTTAATTCAGAATAGAAAGTCTCAGATAGTTGCACTGAGTGCTACTATAAAAAATGCAAATGAGTTGGCTGACTGGCTTAATGCAAAACTTGTCAAATCGGATTATAGGCCAATAAAATTGCATAAGGGGACGTGCAGACCTCATGAAGGTAATGATACTGATATTGGGCATCACCTAGAATTTATGGAGAAAGAGAATTATTCAATATCTTTATCTGATAAGAGTGAGGAAGCCCTGTGTATAGATACAATAGATAGAGGCAAACAAGCATTATTTTTTGTTTCATCAAGAAAAAACGCTGAAGCACTTGCTGAGCGCTTGTCGACTACTATTGAAAAGTATATTGTAGATAATCAAAAGAAGGAACTGAATAAAATTGCAAATGGAATAGAACGCACACTTGACCATCCTACTAGGCAATGTAAGAGTCTTGCTGCTTCTGTTAGAAATGGGATAGCATTTCATCATGCAGGTCTTGTTGCAAATCAAAGAAAGTTTGTAGAAGATAACTTTCGCTCGAAGCTGATAAAAATATTAGTTGCGACTCCTACACTGGCGTATGGAGTTAATTTACCTGCATGGCGTGTAATTGTAAGAGATGCAAAAAGATATTCCGGAATCAGATCAGACTTTATTCCTGTACTGGAGATGCAGCAAATATTTGGCCGTGCAGGTCGGCCTAAGTATGATTCTGATGGAGAAGCATTAATGATTGCAAAGACTCTGCAAGATTCTGAACAGCTTAAAGAACGATATATTTTAGGGGAACCTGAAGAGATACAATCAAAGCTTTCTATAGAACCTGTTCTTAGGAGGCATGTGCTTGCACTTATAGCTACGGATATAGGTTCTAGATCAGAACTTATGAAATTTCTTGAGAGAACACTGTTTGCGAAGCAGTTCGGTAATATTGATGATGTGATGAAGAAGGTTGATCGAATATTGGAATGTTTGCGTGAATACGGATTTATTGAAATTTCAGATCCCAATGTAATTAAATCTGATTTTAAAGATTTTGTACCTGCGTTTGCGTTTAAACTCTGGTTTGATAAAGATGTCAAAATTAGTGCTACTCCATTAGGAAAAAGAGTCAGTGAACTTTATATTGATCCACAAAGTGCGTATACACTAATTAGTCTGAAACCTACTGGAGAAATGGAATGCATACTGGCTGTATGTCGCTGCGCTGAGATGCGTCCTTTGATTAGACCAAAGCAAAAAGATGTAGGAGATTTGGAGGAAAGTCTTGCAAAATATGGAATAATATCACCGGATGTATGGGATCTATCGTATGATGATTTCATGGCTGCTTTCAAGACTACACTTATGTTTAATGGATGGATTAACGAATTAGGAGAGAATAACCTGCATGACCAATTTGATATAACCCCAGGAGAGCTCTACAATAAAATAACATATGCAGAGTGGCTTCTTTATGCTGGACGTGAGTTGGCTCTTCTGTTGGAAAATAATAATATGGCCAATACTATGAATAAACTTATTTTTAGATTCAAATATGGGGTTAAGGATGAACTGCTTAAACTCATTCAGCTCAGGGGTATTGGACGAGTAAGGGCAAGAATGCTTTATAAAGCAGGAATAAAATCACCGTTGGATATAAGGAGAATACCGATGGAAAGACTAGAAAAAATATTGGGACCAACATTGGCGAAGTCATTGAAAGAAGATGTAGAGAAGGAGATACCGGAAAAGATGTATAGGGTTAAACATAATTATAGGCAATGACATGGCTTAACGTTGCTTATCTTGAGCACACAAAGCGTGGAAGACTAAAGAAGGTATTTGATTTTAAACTTTTTTGTAATCTATAATTATGATACTAGGTGTGACAGGCAGTTTTGGTTCTGGTAAAAGTACTGTATCTGAGATGTTCTCGAGGCTAGGTTATAAAATAATAGATGCTGATAAAATCGCACGAAAAGTTTCGCAAATGCCTTCGATAAAAAGAGCATTGGTAAAAGAATTTGGGACATCTAACAGAAAAGAACTTGCTGCTATAGTTTTTGCAAACTCTAAAAAACTGAAAAAGCTCAACAGCATAGTATTGCCTGTAATAATAATAGAAATCAAGAATAAGATAAGAAAGCACAAGAATGTGGTATTGGATGCACCCTTACTCATTGAGTCAGGACTCCATAAAATAGCAGATTTTACTATTGTTGTAAAATGCCAAAGGAGCAAGCAGATTAAAAGGCTTAGATTAAAACCAAGTTTCAGGAAGATTAGTGACAAGGAAATAGATAATAGAATAGATAGTCAGCTTCCACTAGAAAAGAAGTTGAGGTATGCTGACTACGTTATTGATAATAATAGTACATTAAGTAAAACTCGTAAAAAAGTGATGTTAGTCTTGGAACACGCCAAGAGATCGCATCTTCTCAGAGGTGTATAAAGAGGATCTGATATGGAAAGAATTAAAACAAAAACAGCGGTCTACCCAGGCAGCTTTGACCCGATAACATTGGGTCATATAGATATCATAAATCGCTCTCTAAAGATATTTGATAAGATAATTGTGGCTGTATCTGATAGTAGAATAAGTGGTGGAAAGACTCCGCTTTTCAGCACAGAAGAGCGGGTTTCCAATATCAGGGAGGCATTAGGTGATAACAAAAATATCATAGTAGAAGCATTTCAGGGACTTCTTGCTGACTACCTAAAGAAAAATAATCTTCGATTCATTATTAGGGGCATGCGCGCAATTTCTGATTTTGAACATGAGTTTCAGATGTCTCTCGCTAACAAAAGACTTTATCCCGA
>CAYMYT010000033.1:5508-8586 GCA_964394755.1 uncultured archaeon | reverse complement strand
CTACGAATGGTGCAATAGAGACGGAGACGTTTCCTAAAATAAAACTGAAGGCTTACAAGCATACTGGTTGGTGGATGACTGTTAATACTGTAAAGGATTTAGAAGAATTAGAGGCAAGTATTAAGCAAGGTTTACGATAAAAGTTATATTAATATCTGATTTACCATATCTGTGAAAGTTTTCTTTATATGTGAAAGTGCTTCATGGTCGTTTGCTTCTACTGTTAGGCGTATCTTTGGTTCAGTGTTGCTGGCTCTTATTAATGCGCGACCGCTTTCCATATTAACACATAGGCCGTCTGTTTTGTCGATATCTTTGTATTTTTCTGTAAGTTTTGTATTCAACTTTTCTAATATCGAAGATCTTTTTTCTTCACTGTAAGAGAAATTTATTCTTTCTGTTGGGTAGTATGGTGTTTGTGACGCCGACTCTGATAATTTTTGATTTTGAGTTGATTTTGAAAATACTGATGCTAGATATGCGCTTACTGCAATGGTATCGTGAAATGGTACAATTGATGGTACGACGAAATGTCCACTACTTTCTACAGCTAGGCATGCATTGTGCTTTACAACAGCATCGCTTACCCATGTGTGACCAACTCTTACACGTATTATTTTAGAATTACTATCTGCTGCAACTTTATCTATAGCACCAGAACATTCAACATTTGCAACTATTGGTTTATTCGATTTCACGTCCCTGATAAGTATGCCAGCTACTTGTTCTGGCGTCAATCTCTGTCCTATTTCGTCAAAAACAACTAGGCGGTCGCCATCAGCATCATAAGCTATACCCATATCTGCTTTTTTTTCTTTGATTGCTTTCTTTAGCTCGGCTAGATCAGCTGCATTTGGATCTAACTCATTTCTGCCTGTTAACACAAAACTGTTGAAACCTGCTTTATCAAAAACTTGTTTGGCTGTAGTTTCAGTGGCTCCGCAGCAATCAATAACAATACTGACTTTCCGTTGAGCTTTTGTTTTTTGCGCTATGTATGATGAATAATCTTCTCTAACATCTTGAGATTCTACACCTATCTGTACACCACGGACATTAGATTTTTTGTGGTTGCAGTCTATTTTTTCTTTTATCTTGATTAATTCTGGTTCTAAATATCCAAGACCATTCCAATGATAAAGTTTTACTCCATTCCATTCCTCTGGTAGGTGCGAAGCTGTTATATAAACCAAGTCCATTTGTTTCGTTGTTGACCAGTAGCATGCAGGTCCTATTGGTAATATACCAATGATCATAACATTATTTCCGCTTTCTAGAAAACCTTTTACAAAAGCCTTTTCTAGTGGTAAGCCACTTTTTCTAGCATCTCTTGCTACTATGCAATCTCTCTGAATAAAATCAGCAAAGGTACGTCCAAGCTTTTCCATTACAACTTCGTTTATATTTTCAGGGTATAAGCCTCTTATATCATAACTTCTGAATATTTCCATCCCTTAATTATCTATAATATCTTCTTAATTTTATCCCTATGTAGTCTGTGGGACCCAAATAGCTAGTTTAAAAACTTTTGCGAGGAATGATATTGTATGAAAGTTTCCCACTCTGTTTCTCCTATGGCAAAAATTAAGACAGATTTGTTCGTTTGTGGGTTACTTGAGGATGCTGATGTTCCTAAGCTAGTTGATAAGTTTCTTGACAGTGCAATTACAGATTTGTTGAAGTCAAAACGTTTCAAACCTGAATTTGGTAAAGTGTATGTGCTTAATGGTAAAGGCACAATAAAAACTGTATTGCTTGTTGGTCTTGGCAAGCGTGGTGAATTTAGCCTAGAAAAATTGAGAAAAGCTGGTGGTGTTGCTTTACGGTCCGCATTAGAGTTATCTGCCAAGGATGTCTCAACAAACGTACAGGATGTGGAGCTTAAGGCTGGTCTTGGTGAGCGTTCAAGGGCGTTTGCAGAGGGCGCTATTCTTGGGTTGTATAAGTTCATAAGATACAAATCAGAAAATGGTCGAGTTAATCCAGAATCTTTAACATTTGTAAGTGAATATCCAAGCGCTGAAATTAAAAGTGGTGTTGAAGTTGGAAGGATTGTATCAGAAAGTGTGTGCTATAGTCGTGATCTTATTAATATGCCTGCAAACGATGCAACACCTGAAAGTATTGCTAAAGAGGCTGAACGTCTTGCAAAAGAATTTGGATTAAAGGTCAAAGTATATAGAAAAGCTGAACTGGAAAAAATGGGATTTGGCGCACTATTGGGTGTAGGTCAGGGAAGTGTACATAGTCCTGTTTTTGTGGTATTGGAATATAATAGCTCTGGTAAGGATTGTATTGCACTTGTAGGGAAAGGTGTTACATTTGATTCTGGTGGTACAAATCTAAAACCAACTGGCTACATAGACGACATGAAACAGGATAAGGCTGGCGCTTGTGTTGTGCTGGGTGTATTGAGGGCAGCTGCACTACTAAAGTTGAATACGCGTGTTGTTGGTGTGTTACCGTTAGCAGAAAATATGATAGGCTCAAAATCAATTAAGCCTGGTGATGTTCTAAAATCTTATAGTGGAAAAACAATTGAAGTGACTAATACTGATGCAGAGGGCCGTCTTATTCTAGCTGATGCTCTTGCATTTACTGAGAAGCAATATAGGCCAAAGGCTGTTATTGATATTGCTACACTTACAGGTGCTTGTGTTGTAGCTTTGGGTTGGCAGGCAGCTGGCTTATTTGGTAATGATGATAAGCTTGTTGAAAGGATAAAGAAGGCTGGAGATACCTCTGGAGAAAGAGTTTGGCAACTTCCTATTTGGGACGATTATAAAGATTGTTTAGATAGTGATGTAGCTGATTTAAAAAATTGTTCAAAGGAACGGATGGAACCTGGTGCAATAAATGGTGCTATGTTCCTTAATAAATTTGCTGGATCTACATGGGCGCATCTAGATATTGCAGGTCCTGCGTGGACTGCGCAGGAGAGAGCATATACACAAAAGGGAGCAACAGGCTATGGCGTACGACTTTTAACGCAGTTGCTCATTGATTGGAAATGATTTTCTTACGCCTCGACTTCTCAATAAGATCATTTTTTAAAAGAAATGCTCTTATCTGCAGAAA